>DUMD01000147.1 GCA_012840065.1 Clostridia bacterium | reverse complement strand
TTACCTCTCCCGTATGCTGACCTACCCGAATAAAAATATGTCTAAGCAAGCCTTTTCCTGTCTCTTCCTCATAAGTTGTCAGCTTATATTTACCCAATCTTCTTAAAATAAACTGGCTGATTTCATCTGCAATGCCGCTCTGGATAAAACATTTCTCCAAAGGAATCAAGTCGTGACTGCGTTTAGCATAAAGGCCGCAAAAAGCTTTTCCCTCTATTTTCCCCAAAGGGTATTGAATTTTATTTCTGTACTTCCAGGGATTGCCCATACCTAATGTAGGATGGACAATGACTTCCTTTAAACAGTCATATTTACTGAATATCTGCCAGATGACCTGTCTTTTCCAGGCAAGCTGTTCCCTATAGTCCAAATGCTGCAGGCTGCAGCCCCCACACAGGCCAAAAACCCTGCATTTTGCCTCAACACGCAGGCTTGAAGGATTTAATACGGAAGAAAGTTCGGCCCGGGCATATTCCTTCTTTGCCGATATAATCCTGGCTGTAACCTCATCCCCGGGAAGGGCTCCAATAACGAAAACAGGGTAACCCTTTAAGTCACCCTTACCTTCCCCTTTTAGATTAAGTTCATCTATTTTGAGACCTATTACTTGCCCCTTCTGTAGCAATGATTTTCCCTCCTAGAAAGTAGTCGTAAAGCCCCTTTGATTTTAAAACATATAATATTATCTCTAATGCATATATTAATAAAAAAAGGGTATTTACAGAATAGAAAGAATATTTTGACTAAACTACAAAAGTTTTTATTAGCCATTAAAACGAAGAAAGGTTTCGCTGACCTAGTCCAACTCTAACCAACAATTAGGCTTAGGCACTACAATCCGGCAATCTGCTACCACCTTTGTTAAATAATCTTCAATCTCTTCTGGAAGCAAGGGCTTTAAAAAATTATCCCAATCATAATGAAGCAAAACAACTATCCTGCATTTTAATCTTTCAATAACCTGGGGCACTTCTTTTAGAGTTATTAGCGGCTCGACCGGTACACCAAAAAAGGGATGAAAAAGATAGGTTCCAATGTTAATAAAAGCTAAATCAACTTTAAAGTTAGGAATAGCAGGTAGTTTATTGTCACCGCTTAAATAAATTTTTTTATCCTCATTAGAAAGGAGGTAAGATAAAGGGGTCCCCCCTGCAATTACAGGGGGTGGTCCCCAATGCCGATTATTAGCATATTGGGCAGAAATAAAATTCCCCCAGATTCCCTGCTGCCAGTGAATCGCTTTTAAACTCCTCAAATTTAAGCTTCCTAATCGGATGTCTTCATTAAGCTTAGCCTCGATCATTTTTGTCTGGGGGTGAACGGCATCAAAAGTATGAAGGGCGGCTAAAACCTTTCTGCCAGCGATTAATTGTACTGATTTTTTTTCTGTAATTACCCGCAAAGTATGCAAACAACAGTGATCGAAATGACCGTGGGTTATCACGATAAACTCAGGATTAACCAGTTGAAAATACTGTTCAAAACTTGGTTTGTGTTGGTTTTCCTTAAACCAAAAATTAAAACCCTGGTCATCAGCGAAAAATGGATCCACGCTTAACTCTACCCCATCGATATTCAACGAATAACTAGCCACTCCATGCCAGCAAAATTTAACCATGTTGATCACCTATTATTCTATATCTATATTCTTGCTCTCTCCAAATCAAGCAGCATTCGCTTATACTGTAATCCTCCGGCATAACCAACCAGTTCTCCCGAAGTTCCAATAACCCGATGGCAAGGAATAACAATCCCTATTGGGTTCTTACTATTAGCCAAACCAACCGCCCTGGATAAATTGGAATTCCCCAATTTATCAGCAATCTCTTTATAAGAAGCAGTACTGCCATAAGGAATGGTCAATAACTGTTTCCAAACCCTTTTTTGAAAAGGTGTACCTATCAAGTCAAAATCTAAGGCAAATTCAGTCCTTTCTCCCTGAAAATATTCTTCCAGCTGCCGGAGGATTTTATTATTCTCATTTTCCGCCTTAACAATATTCTCAGCCAAAAAATTTTTAGCCAACCAGGAATCAAAGTTTTCCTTTCCACCTTCCCCAAAGCTGATATTGCAGACTCCCTGATCAGTAGAAGCAATATATATTTCTCCTAAAGGAGAATTTAAAACCGAACAATATACCTTCTTCTTCTTTCTCTTTTCAGCTTCCATGTCTTCCTGAAATTGGCGCCATAAATAAAAACTGGCCAAGCCCCGGTAACCTTTCCAGGCGGAACTAATTTCCCGGACTTCTTCTTCAGAAGCCTGTCCCTTTAAACCATAATATTTACCGATAGCATTTCTTAACCCGATATCTGCCGCCGGGATACTATCCAAACAGCCATACCCTTTCAAAAGGACATATTCAGCCGTCCATCTGCCCACACCATTAAATTGAACCAGACTGGCAATTAATTGCTCAGGATCACCTTGCAATAATTCATTCAGTTTCCAATTTCCTTTGCTAATTTTTCTAGTCAACCCAATCAGATATTCTGCCTTTCTATGACTAAATTTCAATCTGGTTAGTTGTTCAGGATTTAAATCTGCTAGCTTTTCCGGTGAAGGAAAGGCATAAAAAACATCACTGTCATACTCTAACTTCTCCCCAAATTCCTTTACCAAACTATTTTTTAACTGAAAGGCAAAATTAAGATTAACTTGTTGTCCAATAATGGCCCAGGCTAAAGCTTCAAATATGGTGGGAGTTAGGACAGGCTTAAACCCAAAATAATTTTTAGTTATTCTTTTCAGCACCCTATCCTGTTCTACCGCTTGATAAAAATCGGTTAAATCTAAATCAACATTAAAAATTCTAGCCACTAAAGCTGTTATCTGGTTATACTGTTCTGAATCAGGATTCCCAGTTAAAATCTCCAGCTTCAAGCAGGGACTGTGAACACTGCCCTCTTCCGAAACTCTCACTAAAAACAAACTATCTTTAATTAGAAACAGTCTTAAATATTGGTTGTTTTTCACCCTATCAACCGGCTCCATTTTGGACCTATTTAGATAGTCTAAACTATACTGAAAATCAAAGGGTGGTTTAGGATAAATCCAGCTAACCATTTTTGTTACCTCCTAACCAAAAATCACTCATTTCACTTAATCCCATCCTTTGACCTTCCCTGGCAAAAAGGAGGTCTGCTTATGGTCAAAACTTTAGCTGATTATATCCCCCCTTTCGAATCCTTAGTTTTCCTTCTTACTAAAGTTTGCAATCAACCAGTAGAGTTAGATACCAATTTAGCAGAACATCGTTTAGATTTATTTTACCGTTTTCCCACCGGTCGGCTCTATCTTTCCATTTATGAAGAAGGGCATAGCCGATTAGGGCAGGGGAAATTCTTCCAAAAATATAAAGGTCCCATAGTTATTATCAATTATTTTGTGCTGGAACAAAAAGGGGCTGGTTTAGGTACAAATTTGGCCAACCTGCTGCTGGATTTGCTAAAAGAACTTAATTTTTCTCTAGTAATCCTGAAGGCTAAAAACGCCAAAGCAGCAAAGTTCTGGTCAAAACTGGCCTTCCTGCCCCTGCCGCATACATCCTTAGAAGCACCGATCATGTACCTTCCCTTAGACAACAGAACAAAATCAAGTTCATCCCTTGCTCTCTTAATCACTCGTCAATTTTTGACCGAATCTTAAATAAGTTTTTTTAAAATATTCGCTTTTTTATCCCCCGTTACCTCTTATCTTTTCGATTAATATTTCCAGCAAGTTAAAATTAAGGATTTTGACATTCCTTAGGAAAATAAACATTTCCCTTAATCCGGACATGATAGCCGGGGGATTGGTAACCAGAGTATCGGAAGCAACAATAAAATCCCAATCTAAATCCCTATGAATTTTTACTCCTGCCTGTATCATGACAGTCAAAAAGGCATCAGCTATTAGCCCATAACCAATAGTAGTAGGATGAATTCCATCTAAACTGAATAAGCCTCCTTTAACAACTTTAGGAAAGGAAGTAGCATCAATGCTTAAATAGCGGGTATCTAATTTAATTTTCCCCCTCTCATCAACAAGGTGGGTGGTTAAAGGATTTCTGGCCAAGGCTTCACCCAACCCCTTAGGCAGGTCAGCTTTCACCTGGCCCCGGCATCTTCTATAAGCGATATTATCTAACAACTTGCAGATATCAACAACATACCATCCTTTTTCAGCTGCGACTTGCTTAATAATCTGATTGTATTGGTCAATGTACTGGTCAATCATTTTAGCCTGGGCCCTGGTAAGGTGAGGATGTTTGTTAGGCCTAAACTCGCTGTCCCAAATCCAGGGACGGGTATAATATTCAAAATAGCCCTCAGGGCAGGGATCCTCTTTATTAAAGGAAACTCCTCTGGTAACAGGAGGAATGGTTACATGGGGAATGGTCCCCACAAAAATTCTTTCGGCCTGCACTTCCTGCAGCTTATTAGCCACCCTCCGATAAATAACCTCAAAATGTTCAGGGTAATAAAGATTAGCCTTAGTTTCATGGGGAAAATTATCCAGTGTTTCAGCAGTAGAAAGCTCAATTTTAAGGCCAGCTACGGCCCCTAAAGCATTATTTGCCCCCAACCAGAAAATAAGATTTTCTATCCCCCTTTGCTGAGAGATAATCCTAATATTATCAATTTGGGTTAATTTGGCTTCCTGGGCAGTCAAGAAAGGATTTAAAACTTTTTTTACCGTGATATAAAAGGGTATCTGGGATATGTTGAAAAAAGAATTATCACCAGGAGGATGCTGTTTCAAAAAATTAGCTGCCATTTCCCCAGTAACGGTATCCGCGTCCTCAACCTTAAAGCCCCAGATAGCCTGATTGCTGTAAGGAAAATTCCGGCATCTAGGCATATAACGCCCCTCATTATCCCAAAAATCAACAGTCTTTTTTAGAAAATCTAGCGTTGTTTTAACCAGAGGGATCATTTCAGTAAGGTTAATTTTGCTGCCATATTTGTCAGTCAGATTACGGAGTAATATTTCTAAATTACAAGGCAGCCCATATTGTTCGTTAAAAGTAGGATAGGAAAAGGAATTCCCTTCTTCCAAACATTTGGCAATCAGGGCGGGAAAAGATATATCCGTACGATAAACAGCTCCCGACATAAAGCCCTGGGAAAGACTATCACCTATAACAACAAGTTTTGCTTTTTTCATTCTTTATCGCTCCCAATAAAAATGTCTTCGTTATAAGATATTCTGGGACTTTCTAAATGGTTAAACCGGGAGCGACAATGACATAAAAAAGGGATCAGCCCGTTAGATTAGTATTAATCCAACGGGCTGGTTCGTTCTCCTATTTTCTTTTTCTTGCTTCCCCCGCATACCTTATCCCCATAAATTGAGCCAAATCTTTATCGACAGTTACCAAATCTTCCCGATTCAACTCTTTAAAAGAAGTTTTGCCCATAGCCTGAACAGCAACTTTCATTTCAGCAATACAAGAATTAAGAAAGTTGGCCAAACTCTGGGCCGCCTCATCAATATCCAGCATATCATTCATCTTGCCCTGATAAAGGGCTAACTGGGTAGGAGGAGCCTGGGGCAAAGTTTTGGCTATCTGACAGTGCAGAGCAGCCACCAAAGCAATAGTTCCTATGTAAACTGCATCAGCCCCAATGGCTAAGGCTTTCAGAAAATGACCGGGAGTTTTCATGCCTCCTGCACAGATCAGGCTAAATTTATCCCGCAGGTTATTTTCCTTCAGCCAGTCCACTGCCCTCACCAAGGAATAAAGAGTGGGTAGCCCCAGATTATCTTCCAAGGTAGGATCAGCTGCCGCCGTACCCCCTTCTGCCCCGTCAATAACGATGAAATCCGCATTAGTCTGGCCAATCACTTCCAAATCATATTCAATATAATCCGAACCGGCTATTTTAATCCCTATCGGTACCTCGTACTGAGATTTCAAATCATTAATAAACTGGATAATCTCCTTCGGAGAATTCAAAGGCGGTTCAGGCATCCGGGCATAAATGGTGGCATCTTCGCCCTCTTTTACTTTCCAGGTTTCCCGCAAATGGTCTCCTAGCTTGTCAGCAGTCATCACACTTTCAACTGCACCTCCATAGGCTCCCTGCCCCAGCTGAACCTCTATGGCATCCAGCCTTTTTAACTGCTCCGGATTGGTCAGCCAACCGCCCCGGTTATACTGGCCGATTAAATATTTGGCCGCATCCCTCTCCTCATTGGTCACAGCCGATTCACCGGTATTTGTGCTGGTCCCTACCATTGCCGCCCCTTTAGCCAGGGCCATTTTCATCTGCAAACTTAAGGAGCCGCCGTAGGACATACCGGTAATCATAATAGGAATATCCAACTCCAGAGGCTTTTTAGCCCTAGGCCCGATCACGGTTTTCGTATCAACCTGGTCAACACTGGGGGTAGGCAGCTGGAATAATTGTTTCGGATTTAAGAGGATTTTTTCCCAAGGCGATAAAACCAGGGGACTACCATAGGGTCTTTGGAGTCTTGTCCCGCTTTCTGCCCGCATCCCAGCCTCAATCAAGGCTAGAGGAGTCAGTTTTTCTGTCAAGGTAGCCATAATAAAGGGGTTGTCGGGATAATCCTCTGTAAACATTTTTCTAATCAGTTCATCAACCATGGGATCTGCCATTTTCATTGTCAGCCAGCTAAGAAACATCCACAACACCTCCGTTCATTAGTACTATTATTTGTTGTATATAATTTATTATGCAGGCTGAAGCAAAACTGAATTAAGACAAATTGAAAAACAAAAAAAATAAGGGGTAGAACAAATCTACCCATTATTGAGCATCATCGCTTTCCTCCCCTGTAGTTGGGGAACTGTTTTGGCTTGGTTCTTCTCCTGTCTGTTTGCCGCTGCTACTGCCTTCTCCGCCTTCTGCCGGGTCACTTCCTCCGTCAGGTTCTTCCCCCGGTGTTTGCCCAATACTGCCACCTGGTTCTTCTTCTCCAGGACCGGTATTTTCGTCAGCTTCTTCCTGTTTATTACTTTCTTCACCGGCATTATTACTTTCTTCACCGGCACTTGGATCGGTAGTCTGTTCTTTCCCGGCTTCATTTTGTGAACTTCCTCCACCAACCGGTGCTGCAAATAATGCCCGCCTAATGTTTAGAACTTCCTGCGTCAAATAGTAGTTTTCCAAATTAAGAGCCTCAATGTCTTTAGTAAGCTGTTCAATTCTTTGCTGTAGCTTCAGATTTTCTTCCTCCAGTTTTTGTTTTTCTTCTTCCAATTTGGTCTTTTCATCCTGGAGTTGCAAATTAGCTTCGTTCAGCGCCTTTATTTCCGCCACTTGTTCAGCAATTAGAGCTATTTTTTCATTAAGCTGGTTAATTAGGGAGGCAACCATTTCCCTTAGTTTAGGAGCAATGAGGTCAATTAAAACTTTCTGCTCTTCCGTAAGCAATAACTCCTTGATTAACGTATCCTCCTCATCTAGGCCAACAGTCGTTTCATAAAACCACTGGGCCTCCTCCCATTTTCTCTGAGCCGCCACGTACTTAACCAATTCGAAAATTTCCTGATTTGCCTCTTCGTTCAGAGCCTCTTCCAGATTAATTATCCCGTTTTCGGCACTGATCAGGTTAAGTGAATTTTGTTTTTTATTCCTATCTATATCCACATCAAACCTACTTAATAGATAACCCCTGGTAAACTTAAACTGCCTTTCCTCATCAATAAACTCGTTCAAATATTTGATTCTGATTTTTCCTTCCACCACCCGATCGGGAAAGCTGAACAGAAGCTTCAAATATTGAATTAAATTAAGATTAGGCTCAATTAAAATCTCTTGTTCTTCATGAGAATCCAAAATGATCGGGTTTATATGCAACACATAATTGGCAGCTTCCCCATTAACAGAAAAATAAATAATGGGATTGGAGGTAAATTCCTTTGCCTTTTTGATCTTAATTGACTTGGGATCAACTTCATCTATTTCTAATTTTTCAATTATGGTGTCGGTAGTAGCTGTGCCCAATTGAGCATTAGCAGCAGCACTGCTGGAAAACCAAGCACTGGTATTGATATTCACCAGCAGCCCGATGGCAAAGATAGTTCCCCCCAGAAAACAAGCTGCCATTTTCAACCAAAAGCCTGCCTTTGTTTCCTTCATTCTTTTAGTCCTATGTTTCACTTTACTTTTGCCACACCTCCCTTTCTCTTCTGATTAGACAACCAGTTAGCTATGCTCGGAATGTAACCCCAAAAGCTTGCAGATAATTGTAAAGGTTTCTGCCCTGGTCATATTGGCCTCCGGTCGGAAGGTATTATCAGGATAGCCAACAACAACCTGGTGGTAGACAGCAATTTTAACATATTCTAAAGCCCAGTCTCCAATCTGATCCTTGTCTGTAAAGTTTAACTCCACCTCCCCGTCCACATTCAAATTGAAGGCCTTGACCAGTGCTACTACCATTTCCTGTCTGGAAATATTTCTGTTGGGCAAAAATATCTTCCCCGGATAACCAACAAAAATCCCGGCCTCAGTTCCAGCTATAATAAAACCTCTCTCTCTTTTCGGCAAAGGATCCAGGTAGCCGGAAAATAATTTGTTATTTTCTTCAATTCCCAAAGCCCTGCAAACCAGCTCTGCCATTTCCGCCCTGGTTATGTAATTATCTGGCCTAATTGTTCCATCATCATAGGGTTTTAAGACATTGTGCTTAAGGAGGGTACGAATGCAATCATGGGCCCAATGGTCGCTATAATCATTGGGTGAACCATTATCACCGCCACCGTTATCATCGCCGCCATCATCAGGCGGAATAACATCCGGATTTTCATGGGCATTGATTAGGAAACTAACGGTAGCCTTCACGCCCTGCAGCTCATTTCCCGCACTTTCCTTCATTTTCACCGTGTACTGCAAGGAAATGGTATCCCCTTTCCCTATATTAAACTTATCCAAGAGGGGCAGGTTATATCCCTGTTTATTGGGATTATTTTTTTCATAGAGCAGATCCCAAAAAGTTCCTTTAAAGATGGTATCATTAAAAATTCCGGCCACTTTTCTCTTAATGGTAAGCTCCATATTGCGGGCAAAGGTTTCCAGCAATTCCTGGTCATTGGTAGCCCGGTAAGCTTCCCCATTCCCCTTTTGAACACTCATAGTCAAAGCCAGATTGCTCACCCTGATTCGTTGGGAGTAATTGTTGTGGATGGTGATTGTTCCACTGT
>DUMD01000146.1 GCA_012840065.1 Clostridia bacterium | reverse complement strand
CCTAATCTCCTCCATAAAAAAAAGTAAATACAGCATTAGGATCAACAGATACATCTTCTTTCCAGACCTCAAAATGGAGATGAGGATTTGTTGATAAGCCCGTATTACCTACTTCAGCAATTGTTTCCTTAGCTTTAACCTGCTGATTCTCGGTAACTAGAATCTTAGAACAATGGGCATAGAAAGTCTTAAGCCCATTTTCATGATCCAAAAAAACAGTTTTACCATAGGTAGGACTTTCTTCCACTTTTATGACCACCCCATCCAATACCGCTTTTATTGGTTCCCCTTCTGCACAAGCAAAATCAATTCCTGTATGCATTCGCTCATCACCATATACAGGATGTACCCTTAAACCATATTGGGCTACTATTTCCCCATTGACAGGCATTTCTACTGGTATTTTGCTGATATTAGGAGAATCACTCCCATTATCACCGGAAAAATTATTGTTAAACAGTCCCGGCCATATTTTTTGTAATTCCTCCCAAATCTTAGCCAATGGTCCTTCACCAAATCTTTCTTTTAACTGCAGCTTACTAATTAAAGTTTGAAAATCTATTTCCATTGTAAAACCTTGCTCAATAAAATTATAAGTTTCCTTTGCCAACCAAAAATCGGCCTTTTTAAGACCGCCAATTGAGATAAAAATGATAAAAGCAATTATGGATTTACGGACTAAGGGTAAATTAATTATATTACCTGGTCCCCTGTTTGGTTCCAGTTCAAAACGCATCCTTTATCCCCCTTACCTTCGGTATTATCAATAAAATATATTTATCTTTCTAAGTTAATATGACTTTTACAAGCATATTAGAAGGCTTGGCCTAATAAAATATAACAAATCTACCGGGGAAAAAAATTTGCCTAGCACCTAGATATCTTAGTCAGACGGACAAGGGGGGAAAAATTTTTGCCTCTGGAAAATAATGAAGAGATTCAGTAAAGAAATTTAAGGAGGGAAAAACAATGAAGAAAAAAAATATAGTGAAATTAGGTTTTACTTTTTTAATGTTTTGTTTATTTATAATAATTTCTACCAGCTGTTTATCCTCTATTTCTGAAAATTTAACAAAAACAAACAATGATCAAAAAGACTTATCTTCAGAAGAACCTATTGTTGGAATAGTTTATACCCTAACCTCCCAAAACTATCATCCTAAACAACCCTTCGCGGAAGAAGGACTAGGAGAAATCACCCAGGTGGGAATTTGCCTAGAAAACAAGTTAATTTCCCAAAATATTAAAACAATTAATGATCTTACCATTCATGACCAACCTGTTTTTAGCCAGGCTTATAGCAAAGCCCAAACCACTGTAGATAAATTACTTAAAGCTAATCCGCAGCTAAAATTAATAATAGATTTACACCGGGATGCAGTACCGGAGGATAAACCTTTAGACTATACTACAATCAAACTAGCAAGCGGAGATTCAGCTGCTAAAGTCCTTTTTGCTGTAAATCAAAGCGATCAGAACAATGTAAGTCTTAACGCCGCCCAGTTTATTTCTGATTATTTAAATCAATCTGTTCCTGGTCTCAGTCGAGGTATAAAAATTATAGATAAAAACCTCGCCAGTTCAACAAAGAAAATTCCCATTATTACCTTATATATTGGTGATTATGAGCGAAACAGCCTGGCTGAAGCAGAAAAAACAGCCGAAATACTAGCAGAGGCTATTTCTTCCTATTTTTCAATAGAAAAATAGGTCTTGGTATATTTACTCCCTTTTATGTCAAAATACTAGTAGTAAATCTAGGCTGTTTAAGGAGGATAAGTATGAATTCCGGTTTTAGTGAACAGGAATTAACCAACCTGCAGAGACAATTAGATGAAGAACTGCTGTTAACAAGAAAATTCCGTCAATATTCAGATTTATGTACCGATCCGGAATTAAGAAGTTTATGCTTGCAGATAGCTCATTTACACCAAGGCCATTTTAATGTTTTACTACAAAATTTAACAATTAAAAAGGAGGAGGAATTAGAGAATGGATGATGCACCATTTGAACTCACAGACCGTGAAATGCTAGAGGATCTAGCAATTAGTCAAAATCACATTGTTTCTCTTTATAATGGCTGCTTGTGTGAAACAGAATCAGTCCAATTAAGGGAAAGTTTATTAAAAATACTTTCCGATGAACATAATAACCTGCAGCAGATTCATCTAGCTTTAAAAACAAGGGGATGGAAAGAAATAAAACCTGCTTCATCCACAGCTATTGCCAACTTAAAAAAAACATATATCAACTTGCAAAATGCTATTCAATAGAAATTTAAAATAGCCAGATTGTTTAATCTGGCTATCAAAATCTTATTTTTTGTCTGCGGAAATATATATTTAACAATAAACCTAAAGATAAAGCATTTGTAAACATTGCGCTTCCACCATAACTTACAAAGGGCAGAGGTATACCGGTTATAGGCATAATCCCTAAAGCCATTCCCACGTTTTCAAAAACATGGAAAAAGAACATTGAGGTAATCCCGATTGCTATTAAAACACCATACATATCTTTAGCTCTGCCTGCTATCTTGATCCCCCGCCAAATTATAATAAAAAACAAGAGCAATACAATACCACTGCCTAAAAAACCTACTTCTTCCCCAATTACGGAAAAAATAAAGTCGGTATGGCTCTCCGGCAAAAATTCCAACCGGTTCTGGCTACCAGCGAAAATTCCTTTCCCTAAAATTCCCCCGGAACCAATTGCAATTTTTGACTGAATAATATTCCAACCCGCACCAAGTTTGTCCATTTCCGGATTAATGAAAACAATAAGTCGCTTTTTCTGGTAGTCCTTAAGAAAATTCCATACTACAGGCATTACTGCTACACCGGCCCCCACCAGAGTAGCCAAATGCTTAACTTTAACCCCTGCAACAAATAACATTCCAAAAAGAATCGCAATAAAAACTAGTGCCGTTCCTAGGTCTCCCTGCAGGATAACCAAGCCAAAAGGAATTCCAATATGAAAAAATACAGGAAATAAATCGCTAAACTTATTTAATTTGTTTTCCTTTTGAACCAATAATTTAGCTAGAGTCAAAATAGTAAAAACCTTAGAAAATTCTGAAGGCTGGAGAGGAATAGGACCAATCCAAATCCAGTGAGTACCGCCATATTTAGAAGTTCTACCAACTGCTAAAACAGCCAGCAAAAGAGCAATATTAGCTAAATAAATAAGCCGGGAAAATTTCCAAAATGTATTATAATCAATTTTTAAAGTTACAAACATAACAACAACTGCACCAACCACCCAAACCAGTTGACGAGTAAAATAATAGTTGCCGGATTTAGCACTGCTGGCGCTGGCAACAAAAATAATACTTAAAATCATTAAAGCAAGTGTAGAAAAAAACAAGGTAAAATCAAAATTCTTAAAAAATTTTCTATCTAAGGTAAACATTAAGTATCCCCTTTCAACTGTCATTATCATCATTATAGAACTATTGACAAATTAAGTCTATCATCCGCAAAAAAAAATAACCTAAATAAAAAAAGGAAATCAGTTTGATTTCCCTTAGCAAACAGTATTCATGCTCCTTCTAACTCTAATCGGAATATTAGCAACCAAGACAACTGAATGTTCGGAATTATTTATGCTAACTTCTAATGCACTGTTGTCGATCTCAGTATATTTGGAAATTACTTTTATTAATTCTTCTTTCAATGTTTCTAATAGTTGGGGAGATACGTTGGCTCGATCATGTACAAGAACTAAGCGAAGTCTTTCTTTGGCCACCGTTTTACTGCTAACATTATTCTTCCCAAACATTTTATTAAATATATCCAACAAACTCACCCCTCCCCTTTTGCGCTCAGCTATCCCGCAAACCAATAAGCTTTTTCAACTTTTGGAAGAAACCATTCTCAATTGTTAGATTCATAAGAGGAACATTTTCCCCAGTAATTCTTCGAGCAATGTTCCGATAAGCCTCTCCAGCTTTAGAATTTTTATCAGTTACAGCAGGTTCACCCCGATTAGTTGAAATAACAATTGTTTCATCTTCTGGAACAACACCTAACAAATCAATCGCCAGGATTTCAATCATATCATCAATATCCATCATATCACCCCGTTTAACCATGTCGGGACGGAGCCGGTTTATAACTAATTTGGGGCTATCCATTTCTGCCGCTTCTAAAAGGCCAATTATTCTATCCGCATCCCGAACAGAAGATACTTCAGGGGTTGCAACTATGATAGCCTTATCAGCACCTGCTATAGCATTTTTGAAACCTTGCTCAATTCCGGCAGGACAATCTATCAAAACATAATCAAAATCTTTTTTCAACTCACCACAGAGTTGTTTCATCTGTTCACTGTTTATAGCTGTTTTGTCTTTGGTTTGAGCAGCAGGCAAAAGGTATAAACTACCATAGCGTTTATCTTTGATCAGAGCCTGCTTAATCTTACAGACCCCCTCAACTACATCAACAATATCATAGACAATCCGGTTTTCCAAACCCATTACCACGTCTAAATTTCTTAATCCAATATCTGTATCTACTAATACAACCTTATATCCTAAAGTTGCTAAAGCAGTTCCTAAATTTGCTGTAGTAGTTGTTTTACCAACCCCTCCTTTACCTGAAGTTACAACAATAACTTCGCCCATTTGCTATATCCTCCTCTCAAAATAGTAAACATCACACTTATTAATTACTGAAATTTAAGCTAGACTCTATAATTACCATACCATCTTTAATTTTGGCGACTTCAGGTTGATTAGGCTCAGAATTTTCCTCGTCTGGGGGTCTGGTAATAATATTAGCTATTCTTAATTGAGTAGGTTGTAAACTAAAAGCAGTAATAATAGCTTTCTCATTTCCTTTTGCCCCAGCATGAGCAACACCCCGAAAGGCCCCCATCACAACTATATCTCCACTGGCAATTACCTCAGCGCCTGGATTAACATCTCCCAGAATTACCACATTTCCATCATAATTTACACGTTGTCCCGAACGAAGGGTCCTTTTTATAATTAAAGTGGAGAGCTGCTCTTCATTTTCGTTTAAGGTAACCCTACGGTTTCGATTTCCGTTACCATTTCTAAGTCCGTCTTCAACAATAGCTCCTTCCATTGCCTCCCTCTCCCCTTTTTCATCAAGACATCCCTGATTTATAATTCTAATAATTTCAATACCATGCTGGCTAGAAATTAAATGTTCCAACTGTTCCAACTGTTCAGGTTGAACTAATCTTCCTGATAAATCTAGGATAGCCTGGGCTCCTGCAAAAAAATTTTCTACCCTGGTTATTTTTTCTTCAAGTTTTCTTAAAATTACTGGAAAGTCCAATTCACCATCCAAGATAATTAGCAATCCTTCTTTTGTTCCTTTAATAGTAACACCATCATTACGCATTTATAAGCCGCCCTCCAGTTTTAAACTGTGTTTTGCCGGATTTATATCTTCTATTCGTCAACCTCATATTAATTCCTGCCCAAATAAAGGAAAAAGTAGGGTAGACTACCCCACTTTTTTACCCTATATTAGGACAGAAATAGACATATATACTTAACAAAACCAGACATAATTAGCGTTTTTTTACTCTACAGCATTAAAATCAAGATTAAGTTCAGCCTGGTCAGACTGGATATTAAAAAATGCCTCAAAAACTCTTCTAGCCACTGGAGCAGCCGCTGTGCTTCCGGAACCACCCTGCTCAACAAGAACAGCTACAGCAATTTGAGGATTATCTGCAGGTGCATAACCAACAAACCAGGCGTGATTGTCTCCATGAGCATTTTGTGCTGTACCGGTTTTACCCGCAACTTGAATAGGAAAACCTCGAAATGCGGACCCAGCAGTTCCTCCTTCGCTGGTAACAGCCTTCATTCCTTGTCGAATAATAGCAAGATGTTCTTGAGAAACTGATGCCTGTTTTACAATTTTAGGGGACATTCGAAAAGTTTCTTGCCCATTATTATCAATGATAGCTGAAACAAGCTGAGGTTCGAATACTTTTCCACCGTTCGCAATGGCTGCTGTCATTCTTACTAACTGAATTGGGGTATAGAGATGATCACCCTGACCAATAGCTGCATTGGCTGTATCCCCCTTAAACCAGGTGGCATAACGGGTTATCCCTTTTTTATATGCTTCTTCTTTCCACTTAGTATCAGGTACTATACCCTGGGCCTCTCCAGGCAAAATAATACCTGTCTTTTCCCCCAAACCAAATTCTCTAGCCATAACTGCAATATCGTCTATACCTGTTCTCATGGCAATTTCATAAAAAACAATATTACAAGAATGTTTTAAACCATCTACCAAATTTACTGAACCATGCCCCGTCCGTTTCCAACACCTAAAGGGATGCCTACCAACATAATAAACACCGGAATCATAAAAATATTCATTAGGAGTCACTGTACCTTTTCTTAATCCAGCCAAAGCTGTTATTGGTTTAAATGTTGACCCTGGAGGATAGGCTGAGCTGATTGCCCTATTATTATAAGGTTTAAGTGGATTATTGTTTATCTCATTTAATTGTTCAGGAGTCATCCGACCTGCAAATAAATTAAGATCAAATCCAGGTTTGCTGGCTAAAGCTAATATTTCACCGGTATTTACGTCCATAGCTACTACTGCACCGGTTTTAGCATTAGGATATTGTCTACTTATTGTATCCATAATCTCAACAAGGCCATTCTCCGCTGCCTGTTGAACTTTTAGGTCAATTGTAAGTTTTACCTGATTCCCAGGAGTTGGTATAACCTCTCCTTGAGTGCTAATAAGGTTTCCTTTAACATCCACCTCTACTCTTTTTCCACCCCTCACCCCTTTTAACTCTTCATCCAAGCACTGCTCGATCCCCATTTTTCCAATAATATCACCAATTTGATAATCCTTTCCCTCTTGCTTCTTTTTTTCCAATTCCTTTGCATTTATCTCGCCCACATAACCAAGCACATGGGTTGCCAAATCTTTATAAGGATAATAGCGAATAGGCTCGGTATCAATAATAACTCCGGTTAAACCTACCTTTTGTTCTTCAATTTTAGTTATAGTAGTTAAATCAACATCAGTGGCGATCTTTATCGGTTCAAAAGATCTTCTATTCTGTTGTTTAATTCTCTCATCAATTTCCTCTTTGGTAATACCTAGAATCTCACCAAGCTTTAGTAAAGTATTTTCAAAATCTTCCTTAGATGTTATCTGCATCACGGAAACAGAAAAAGCAGGTCTATTTCCAATAAGTAAAACCCCATTTCGGTCAAAAACCAATCCTCTGGGAGCAGGCTGAGGAATCAATCTTATTCTATTTCCCTCGGCAAGATCTTTATATTCCTCTCCCTTGATAATTTGCAAATAACCTAAGCGAGTTGTTAAAAGACAAAAAGCAATTATTGCAATAATCCCAAAAACCTTTAACCTTTTCTCCAATTCTTTCACAAGCACAGTTTTTCCCCTTCCCCTGTTTCTCTAAATAAAGCCTAAAATAAACAGAACTCTTGGCATTAGGTGGAGTTTTTCTCCACCTAATGCCAAGATCCCGTTATTTAAAAGCGACAGTCTTATAAAACTATTAGCAAATAAAAGAGCAGGCAGCCAAAAATTTATGTTTATCTTTAAGCTTAGAGTTTAGCTTTATATATACGATTATAGACGAATGGAGCTAAAATTGCATTAATTAAAGCAGCAGTTAGCACTAGCTGCCTGACAGCATTCAAGAATGAATAATGCCAGAATAAAAATAAACCGATAAACCAAATAATAAATTCCGAGATAATAGTAGCTGCAAAGGTCGTCAGAAAGGGTACAATTAAATTTTCTTTAAACACCTTGTGTTCCAAAAAACCGATCAGGTAACCAACAAGCATTCTACTTACTGCATGAATTCCAATAAACCTACCAATTAAAATATCTTGAATAAGCCCGGCAAAAAATCCTATTGTCATTCCGGTTTTTGAACCATTTAATAAGCTAAAGGATATTACAATAATAAGAAGCAAATCAATCTGGGTTGAAAAAAATGTAAGCCGAGCAAGTAGAGTACATTGCAGTACAGCAGCTACAAAAAGCAACAAACAAATTTTAAAATATCTCATCCCTTTTCCTCCTGTTATTCGCTATTAGTAACAGGATCTATGATAACAAAGACCTCTTCCAACTTAGAAAAATCAACGGCTGGTTCTAATTTAGCTCTTTTGGTTAGCCCTAAATAACCTTCTTCAACCTCTGTAACAGACCCAACAACTATACCTTCAGGAATTACTCCCCCAAGTCCAGAGGAAACAAAAACATCGCCTGGACGTACGTCAGATTCCAAGGCTAAATAGTCTAATAACAAAAACTTACTTTGTTCACCCTGTCCCTTAGCTACACCTAGGTCCCTTGTCCGTCTAGACCTAATTCCAATCGAACTGCCATTATCCGTAATTAGCATTACCTTTGCTGAATCATTGGTAACCTCTATGACCCTGCCTACTATCCCCTCATTGGTTACTACGGCCATATTACTACCAATTCCTTCCCTCCTACCCTTATTAATAACAATTTGGCTAAACCAATTGCTTGGATCCCGGGCAATCACCTTTGCAGGAACCATCTTGTGTTCCACATTCTCCGCCATAAATAATAACTTTCGTAAACGCCAGTTTTCCTCTTCCAACTGTCGCAGTCTGTTATTAGCTGCTTTAAGCCTCTCGTTTTCCGCCTTTAATTGCTCATTTTCTTTTTTGAGACTAATAATTCTACCAAAAAAAGAAAAGGTCTCCTCCAATTTATTCTGCACAAAGGTAACCCCCCGTTGAAGGGGGGAAAATAACGCATTTACGCTTTGTTCGATTAAAGTTGTACTTGTCCTTTCCTGTGCAGTAAAACGCACCAAAGTTAGCCCACCAACCAATAAAATAAGCAAGATTATAAATATTGGTTTTCTGTAAAACCGGGCCAATGACATCACGCCCTTCTATTTAAGCTTTTTAGGAGAAATCAATGCTCTTCTCAATACAGGATCATCTATACTGTCTAAGACTTTCCCCGCACCAAGACCAACACATGCCATTGGATCGTCGGGCAGATATACTGGCATTCCTGTTTCTTCATTCAATAATTTATCAATACCCCTTAAAAGAGATCCTCCGCCAGCCATCATAATCCCCCTATCCATGATATCAGCAGCCAGTTCCGGTGGAGTTTTTTCTAATGTTACTTTAACAGCCTCTACAATATTGGTAACAGGTTCTTTTAAAGCAGTTTGTATTTCTGTGGAAGTTATACTCACTGTCTTTGGAAGCCCTGTAAGCATGTCCCTTCCCCTAACTTCCATTTCCTCCTCTTTAGATAGAGGATAAGCAGAACCAATTTGAATTTTTATCTCTTCTGCTGTTCTCTCCCCGATAGCTAAATTATAAGTCCTTTTCACATGTTGGGCAATAGCTTCATCCATTTCATCGCCACCAACCCGGATGGAACGGCTGGTAACAATTCCTCCTAAGGAAATAACAGCTACTTCAGTGGTTCCTCCCCCAATATCAACAATCATATTACCTGTTGGCTCATGAACAGGTAAACCAGCTCCAATTGCTGCAGCCATAGGCTCTTCGATCAAATAGGCTTCTCTGGCACCTGCCTGGATAGTTGCATCGACCACAGCCCTTCTTTCTACTTCTGTAACACCAGAAGGAACACAAATTACTATTCTAGGATGAACTAACATTGTCTTGCGGTGTACTTTATTTATAAAATACTTCAGCATTCTCTGAGTAACATCAAAGTCAGCGATAACCCCGTCTTTCATCGGCCTTATGGCCACAATATTTCCGGGCGTCCGTCCTATCATTTGCTTAGCCTCATCGCCTACAGCAAGAACTGCCCCGGTGTCTCTTTGGATCGCAACAACGGAGGGTTCTTTAAGAACAATCCCTTTATTTTTAACATAAACTAAAGTATTTGCCGTTCCCAAATCTACGCCCATATCTCTGGAAAATTTACTCCACAAAAAATTCAGTGCCATTTCTCTTGTCCCCTTTCTCTATTGAACCCAAATTTTTATAATAATAGCACCAGGTACAATCTAACCCTATTACTAAATAGATCCTGCTTTCAAATTAATCCCCGTTCTCGCATACTAATATAATTTCCATCTCCAATAATTACATGATCCAGTAAATCAATTCCCAATAGTTTTCCTGCTTCAACCAATCGTCTGGTTACTTGAACATCCTCTTTGCTGGGAGTAGGATCACCGCTGGGGTGATTATGTAGCAGAATTACAGCTGAAGCACTTCTTTTAACAGCAGGCTTAAAAACTTCCCTAGGATGAACAATAGAACAGTTCAAACTTCCCACAGATATGGTCTCCGCTGCTAAAATCTGCTGTTTAACATTAACATAAACCGCCCTAAATTCTTCTCTGCGTAGATAGCGCATTTGTTCCATAAATATATTCGCCACTTGTTCAGGATTTGTAACTGTATGTTTTAAAATAAAAGTTTCTGTCGTAAGTCTCTTACCTAACTCCAAGGCCGCCTTTATTCTACATGCCTTAGCTAAACCAATACCATTTAATTTGCTGATTTCTTCAACCTCTGCATCAAGTAAATTGCTTAAATTTTCGTAAGTACTTATAAGCCTTTCCCCCAACTGTACAGCAGTCTCTTCAGCACTACCAGTACTTAAAATTATGGCTAGCAATTCAGAGGTAGCCAAACTGGCAGAGCCCAGAGTTAACATTCTTTCCCTGGGCCTTAATTCCTCCGGCAAATTTTTTATTGTTAAATGCCGCCTATTCTTTGTACTATTTCCCAAAAGTTTGTACCACCTTCCTAAATTACATTATAACCAAACTGTTTAAGAACCTGATGAATACGGCTGAGAGGAAGACCAACGACATTAAAATAGCAACCATTTATTTTTTCAACTAGTAAAGAACCTATTCCTTGTATCCCATATCCTCCTGCTTTATCTACATATTCACCGCTAACAAGGTAATTTTCAATTTCTTCCTCTGTCAAATGGCGAAAGAAAACATCCGTCTGTTCCGCTCCAACAACTTTTCTTGCTCCTTGAATCACAGCAAAGCCAGTTATAACCTGATGTTTTTTCCCACTGAGCAAACGAAGCATCTTCCTAGCATCTTCCTTATTAATAGGTTTTCCCAAAATAACTCCATCTAACACAACAATTGTATCGGCGGCGATAATTACATCTTCAGGATAATCATCAACTAAAGCAGTTGCTTTAGCTAAAGCTAAATGCTGAGCCTGTTCGATCGGTGATCTTCCTTCCACTAAATGCTCATCAAAAGTACTGACTACTACTTCAAATTCCAAACCTAATCGTGCTAATAATTCTTTTCTCCTTGGCGATCCAGAAGCTAAAATCAGTTTTTTCAAAGTATAACCACTTCCTAAACTAGTTTATAAGCAATAATTCCAATTAAAATTCCGATAACTCCAATTAAATTCAAACTGATATTTGCCCCAAAAACAATCTGAATTGTGCCTAAATTGAGGTTACTTGCCGGCAAATTCAGCAGATTAATAGACTTTGTTAAAAAGGGAATGTTTGCGCCAATAAATTTTGTCACTAAACTTCCTCCAACTAAGCCAAGTACAATAAAAAATATAAGCATTCCGGTACCACCGCTAACTTTCCTAGCCATTATCTAACTTCCTCCCCTACCACATTTTAAATCTATCGGCATGACTAAATTCCACATTCTTCTTTATTTTTCCTGTTGATTATATTTAAGAAAATTATTTGCAGTTAAATATCTGGTTAACAGATAGGCTAGGATACCCGTAAAATAACCGGTAGGGAGGGCAAAAATTAATAAATAGGGTAAATAAAAAAAAATGCCCCCATTTTGAATAATCAATCCTGCGACTGTTAGCTGACTAACATTATGAACAACAGCTCCTACTATACTAATCCCCATTGGACTGAATTTTTCCTTGCCCCATTTATTCAGCCAGCCCATAGCTAGCGAACTTAACACGGCTCCAGAAAAAGATAAGAAAAAAGTTGTGGTTAAAAAAGTACCTGATAAAAACGAACCCAAACAGGACCTTACCACTGCTACGATAAAACCACATTTCCAACCATAAGCTAATATCGCTACTAGGGTTACCAAATTAGCCAAACCTAACTTTGCTCCAGGAACAATAAAACTAAGGCTGGGTAAAAAATTCTCTACAATATGGAGGGTTGTTGCTAAGGCTATGAGAAAAGAAAGATATACTAATTTGTAAGCTCG
Organism: Clostridia bacterium; assembly: GCA_012840065.1. Lineage (GTDB taxonomy): Bacteria > Bacillota > DUMD01 > DUMD01 > DUMD01 > DUMD01. Next base: position 8,144 of record DUMD01000146.1, on the reverse strand, counting down.
TATTTGCTTATTCTTCATTATTCCACCTCTAACCTAACCATTTATTCCATCTAGATCAGATCGGACATTTCTAAATCTAAGCACGACCTGGTTAGGTATACAAACAATCTGCTGACCCGGTTTAGAAATCCAACCGGTATGAACACATATTTTATCTTCACAAGCTGAATCAACCATTCTTACTTTATTTTTTCCAACCTCAATTATACTATACCCTTGCCTTCCCATAACAACTATCTTCTCCCCCTCCTGTTTTGTTAAATCAAGAGTCTGTTTAACTTTTCCTAAAACTTCCACCTCAAGAACAGGATTTTGAGGAGTCGGCATAATTCCAAAATAGATGAAACCAATGACAATCACCAAAGCAATTACACCAATTACCAGTTTATCGTAGTATGTTAAGCGAATGGCTTCAGAAGCCATCTCTTTCACTTCCTTACAAAACACATATTCAACTCTTTATCAGTTTAGCATTTATCAGGTTACTTGGCAATGAAAGTCAAATAATAAAACTGGGGTAGTTACCCCAGTTTTATTATTTACTTTCTATTGCATATTAATTGCTTTTTTAGGACATTTTTGGACGCATAGCTCACAACCAATACATTTTTCCTGGTCAACAACGTGCTTCTGTTTAACTTCTCCGCTAATTGCTTGTACAGGACAATTTTTTGCGCATAAAGTACAGCCAATGCATTCATCTGTAATATTTGCTTTTTTCTTATCTTCTCCTTTTACATGGGACTCAATTGTGTGCATTGGACATTTCTGAGCGCATAATCCGCATTTAATACATTTGGCAGGATCAATTTTAGCTAAATTGTTTTTGACTTCAATAGCATCAACAGGACAAACCTTGGCACAAATTCCGCAGGCAATACAACCCACCTTGCATACCTTTCTAACTTCAGCTCCCTTAGCTTGTGAGTTGCAAAGAATCCAAACCGGTTGTGATCTATTCACCAGCTCGATAACCTTTTTAGGACAAGCCTCTACGCATTTTCCACAAGCCGTACATAATTCACCGTCAATAACCGGCAAACCTTTGTCGCTCATGGTGATCGCCCCGAAAGGACAAACCTGAGCACAGGTTCCCAGACCAACACAGGCATAAGAACACCCTTTTGGTCCTCCACCAAGCATCGTTGCTGCTTTGCAACTCATAGGTCCATCATATTCGGATCTAAAAACCGCATTCGATTGATCGCCCTGGCAAATGACCTTTGCTACTTTTGGTTCACCAGTGGAACCAGCTTCTACTCCCATAATTGCTGCAATCTGCTCTGCTACAGGATTACCGCCTACAGGACATGCATTTACAGGAGCAGACCCTGCCACAATAGCAGCTGCCAAACCGTCACACCCTGGATAGCCACAGGCTCCACAGTTTGCGCCGGGTAAGACTTCTCTTATTTTCGGAACTCTTTCATCTACTTCTACTGCAAATTTTTTAGCTGCAATTGCTAGTATTGCTCCAAGGGCTAGACCAGCAATAGCTAAACTTAAAACCGCAGCAACCATACGAGCTCACCCCCCAATGTTCATTATGGATTAAAGACCGAAAATTTTTGCCAAGTTAAAACCTTGGAAGCCAAAAAAGGAAATTGATAATAAGCTAGCTGTTAGCAAAGCAATAGAGAACCCTTGCAAAGATTTTGGTATTTCAGCAATTGCCATCCTTTCACGAATACCGGCAAAGATAATAATCACTATCGAGAAACCAAGTGCTGCTGCAAAACCATTAACTACTGCCTCAATAAAATTATATCCTTCGTTAAAATTAATCAAAGCTACGCCAAGTACAGCACAGTTTGTTGTGATTAAGGGCAGATAAATCCCCAACGCTTGGTATAAGGCAGGACTAGTCTTTTGAAGCACCATTTCTACCAACTGAACAAGAAAAGCAATTACTAAAATGTAAAGAGTGGTTTGCATAAAACCAATATTTAAAGCATCTAACAAAAACCTCTGGAATAACCAACAAATAGCAGAAGCTACAGTCATTACAAAAGTAACAGCCATTCCCATGCCCGTAGCTGTTTCCACCTGTTTAGATACACCTAAGAAAGGACAAATCCCTAAAAACCTGGACACAACAAAATTGTTAATTAAAATCGCACTAAAGAAAATAACTAAAAGCCTGGCCATTTTTCTCCCCCCTTTTATTCATTCAAAACTAAGCAGACTTCTTAGTAGCATATGCTCTCCTCTGACCAAGATAATTCAATAAGCCCAGTAGTGAACCAAGAGTTAAAAATGCACCAGGAGGTAAAATCATTACCAACATCGGCGAATAAGAAGCGCCAAAAACCGGCAATCCAAAAATTGTACCATTACCGATTATTTCCCTTACAGATCCAATTAAGGTAAGGGCTAAAGTAAAACCTACTCCCATTCCTATTCCATCAACTGCTGAGCTTATAACATTGTTTTTAAAAGCAAAGGCTTCTGCCCGCCCCAAAATTATACAATTAACCACAATTAACGGAATAAAAATTCCCAAAACTTTATGCAAATCAGGAAGAAAGGCATGCATGATCAAGTCAACAATAGTTACGAAGGTTGCAATTACTACGACAAAACAGGGAATCCTGATTTGATTAGGAACAATTTTTCGCAGTAAAGATACTGCAATATTAGAACACGTAAGAACAAAAATAACCGCTGCGCCCATACCCAGCCCATTTATTGCTGCAGTCGTAACAGCCAAAGTGGGACACATTCCGAGTACTAACCGGAAGGTAGGGTTCTCGTTAAGAATACCATTCACAAAGGTTTTTCCGAGATTTAATTTCATTTTTTTCCCCTCCCATTCCTTATTTTAAATTGTTAAAAATCTCAATTGCTCGATTTACTCCGTTTGTAACAGCTCTGGAACTAATCGTGGCAGCACTAATGGCATCAATTTCCCCACCATCTTTACTAACTTTAAGCTCCTTGTCAACAGATTGACCCGTAAACTGTTCATAAAAAGATGGTTCTGTAATTTTTGCCCCCAATCCAGCAGTTTCAGAATGAGAAAGAATTCTAACAGCAGAAATCTTGCCTTCATTCTCAATCCCAACCATAATACTAATCGGTCCGCCATAACCTGAAGGAGATACAACTGCTATAATACCTACATCTTCACCACCGGATTTAGCAAAATAAACAGATTGAACTCCTTCAGGCAATTGCAAATCCTTCTGTTCTTCAAATTCATCAGCATTAGGAAGCACTTCTTTTAAAGACTCTTGTACTTTTTGGGCTTCCTGAGCCTGGATAATTGGAGCTGTAACATTATTTGTAGCAGCCAGCGCTCCAGCAGCTACTGCACAAATCACCATCAAAATAACACCAAGGGTAATAACATTACGCATTTTTAATCACCTTCTTCCCGAATGTACGTGGTTTAGTATACCGGTCAATTAAAGGTGTAAGTGCATTCATAAGAAGAATAGAATAAGAAACACCTTCCGGATAACCACCAAATAATCGGATAAGCACAGTGATTATACCACAGCCAATCCCAAAAACCAATCTACCGCGTTTAGTAATCGGGGTTGTAACCATATCAGTAGCCATGAAAAGTGCTCCCAGCATTAAGCCACCGGATAATAAATAGAACAAAGGATCCTGACTAAAAATAAGGGAGAGCACAGCAACTGTACCCAAATAACCTACAGGAATACGCCAGTCAATATGGCCTCTATAAAGCAAATAGGCACCACCAATTAAAAGTGCTAAAGCAGAAGTTTCACCTAAACAACCGCCAATATTACCTATGAATAAATCCCAATAAGGTGTTGCTATCCCCTCCAGTTTCATTAAACCAAGAGGAGTAGCAGCTGAACTGCCGTCAGGGTTTATCCAATTAGTCATTTGAGCTGGCCAGGAAGCAACTAAAAAAGCTCTGGCAGCCAAAGCGGGATTAAAAGGATTATGGCCTAGCCCACCAAAAATCTGTTTAGCAACAACAATAGCAAGAACTCCACCTACTATTGGAATATATAAGGGAACAGTTGGTGGAAAATTAAAGGCTAATAGTATACCGGTTACAATGGCACTACCATCCGAAATAGTTATCGGTTTGTTAAGCACCTTCTGACAAATTGCTTCTGCAGCAATACATACAACAACAGTTAAAATAACAATCAAAAGGGCACGCAAACCAAAGAAAATTATTGAAGCTATCAAAGCTGGAATCAAGGCAATAACTACATCGAACATTATCCTCTGGACAGTCTCCCCAGAACGAATATGAGGAGATGAGGAAACGATGAGTTTTTCTAACTGCATCCGACTCCCTCCATTCATAATTTGTTTCTTTATTTATTTTCTTCTCCGAGCAGCAATCTCAGCCTTAGCATACCGGATAGCATGTACTAAAGGTAGTTTTGCAGGACATACATAGGAACAACATCCGCATTCGATACAATCTAAAGCATCATATTCTTCTGATACATCAATTAAATCTTTTAAAGCATAATTAGCAATTGTCGCCGGCATTAAGCTCATTGGACAAGCATCAACGCATCTTGCACAGCGAATACAAGTAGTGGGAGCATATTTTTTAGCTTCTTTAGCATTAAATACTAAAATACCAGATGTCCCCTTTATCACCGGAATATCAACATTATGCTGTGCTAAACCCATCATAGGGCCGCCCATAATAATCTTCCCAGGTTTACCTTCAAAACCACCGCATTGATCAATAACATCACTAAACATTGTTCCCAATCTAACCATAAGGTTTTGAGGGTCCTTTACTCCCGAACCGGTAATTGTTACAATTCTTTCAATAAGTGGCATTCCAGTTTTTAAAATGTTTGCTGCCGTTGCTGCTGTACCAACATTATTAACCACTACCCCCACATCAAGAGGTAATCCACCGGAAGGCACTTCCCGGTCCAAAATAGTCTTAATTAATTGTTTTTCTGCACCCTGCGGATATTTTACTTCACAAGAAACAACTTCAATACTTGTATCATCACCAACTACATTTTTTAAAGCCTCAATTGCATCTTCTTTGTTATTTTCCACACCAATATAACCCTTTTCTACTCCCAGGACATGCATTAAGATTCTCAAGCCTTCTACCACATCCTCAGGATGTTCAACCATCAACCGATGGTCAGCAGTAAGGTAAGGCTCGCATTCTGCACCGTTTAGAATAACAGTTTCCACTTTCTTACCTTCAGGAGGAGTAATTTTTACGTGGGTAGGGAATGTTGCACCACCTAAACCTACCAAGCCCGCTTCTCGAAATATTTTTCGCAATTCATCAGGGCTAAGTTCTTTGTAATTACCGTAAGGTTTTACTCCTTCCCAAATATTGTTTTCCCCATCTCCTTCAATAACTATTGACATTACGTTTGTTCCGTTAGGATGGGGTCTAGGCTCAATAGCCACCACTTTACCCGAAATTGAAGCATGAATAGGTGCTGAAACAAAACCTTTGCTGTCAGCAATTTTTTGTCCTACCTTTACAGTATCTCCTACTGCAACCAATGGTTCACAGGGTGCACCAATGTGCTGTTGCAAGGGTAAAACTACCTTTGCGGGGATTTGGGCGGGTTTTACATTTTTCTTCTCTGTTGCTTCTTTAAAATGAGGTGGATGAATACCACCTACAGGAAAAGTCTTACCTCTCATTTGATATCACCCCTTTGTTTTAATTCTGCAATAAACCAGGAACAGGAAAATAATGAGCTCAATTTTGGAACTACAAATGCCTCCTTTCCCAATCTAATTCATTAAAAATTAAAAAGATATATTTAATTAGCTAAACCTACCAACTATCGATAGTGCTAATTAAGCCATAAAGAACTAGTTAACTAGGATTTGATTCCATATATACCATATCTGTACATCCTACCCACCAATTCAAAAGTCGGAAGAGACGAACAGAGAATTGGAATTCCCTCTTGTTCGGCCTTTAATGATGTTTCTTTATCGGGAGTAATCTTATTAGCCAAAATAATTGCAGAAAGATCTAATAAAGAAGCAACCGCCACTATATTTTGATGATTCTGGACGGTAACCCAGACACTTCCCTTATAGGCATTTGCCATTACATCACTAAGGAGGTCAGAACAATAACCGCCGGTAACAATCCGATTAAGATTGTCCCGCCCGGACCAAACTATCAGGTTAAGAGGCTTAATCAGATCCTGAACCTTCATCTTAATTAACCTCCTTTTTTTTTGCAAACTTTTGTCTTTGGCATTGCAGGCGGCACTTTCCCGCTAAGCCTATATAACTTATCCAATAAGAAGGACAACTGAGCTTCCCCTTTAAATTCAACTTCAGTTTGGGCTTCTCCTACCGACATTGCTTCATTCGTTTCTGAAAGCTTTTCCAGAAGAAATATTCGCCTATAGTCGTTAAAGCCCAATAATTCTTTACTTTTCTCTTTTCCATCCTTTTCTTCCATATTCGTATTTAATAGTTTAATCTGTTCCACAATTCTATTAATTTCATTTTTTACTATAAAAACACAATCAAACCATTCTGCACTTCCTTGTACAATATCTTCCGCAAGAGCTTTACAAGTAGGTGCACCACAGGATCCACAATCCAAACCAGGTAGCTCGCTTTCAATTTGTTCAATTAACTTTATTTTTTTAATAGCCATGCTTAAATCAGAATCCAAACGAAAAACAGGACGGTGTTCGATTTTCCCTGCACAAATCTGTTTCCTAGAAAGCGAATATTTTTTTTCAAAGAAAGTCTGAGAGAAATCAGCAACATTTCCTATAAATTGCTGAGCTTTTCTTCTAGCGATAAATTGGTTTTCTACCGCTAAAACCCCTCCGACACAACCACCTATACAGGCTTTAGCCTCGATATATTTCACACAGTTCAGTTTTCCCATTTCAACTTGGGTCAAGATAGTCATTACATTTTCCACGCCATCAACAGTAAGATAACTATCCAAATTAAAAACCGCTGTTTCTCCTCCAGTAATACACCAGCAAGCAGCATTTGCCGAAGCCTGAGACTTAACTTGCGTCTCAATTCGGCCAACTAATTTTTTCATTATCTGTGAATAAATCTGCTTAATTGAGATAATCTTTACCTGTTCGTTATTTTCACTAATTCTTTGTCTAAGTGCCGTAACTTCTGCCGGACAAGAAGTAACATAAAAAATCCCTACCTCTTCCGGTTTTAATCCCAGCTGTAAACATCTTTCCTTTATAAATAGAGATGTGGCTATCTCTACCGGAAGTCTGAAAGGTAGGAGATGATCCAATAATGAAGGAAACTTCCCCTGAATTAACCGAGTCACGACTGGACAAGATGAAGATATCAGCGGATATTGTAGATTAAGAGAACCAGCCGTTTTATCCACATCAATATACGAAGCTAAAAGATCAACTCCAATCGCAGTTTCAAACACCTCATCAAAACCTAAACTCCTTAAAGCAGTCAAAATTTGTGATACCGTATATTCCGGAGGAAATTGGGTATATAACACCGGCGAAGGCAACACTATATTATAACGGTAATTCTCTAATTCACCAAGTTCATCGGTAATAGCTATAATTGCCTTGTTTGGGCAAGCCCTTATACAAACACCACATTCAACACAACGTTCTTCAATTATACAGGCTTTCCCATTTCTTACTCTAATAGCTTCCGTAGGGCATTTTTTCATGCAGTTTACACACCCCTGACATCGGTCAGGAAGTAAGCAAACTGAATTATACCCAGAAACCATTTCACACTACCCCACATTCTCTTCTAAGTTTGCGGTTTAAAAACCATATCCAAAGTTGTTCCTTTTTGCACAATAGATTGGATTTTTAAATCATCAGAACACCTTTTTATATTAGGAAGTCCCATTCCTGCTCCAAATCCCATCTCTCTTATTTGATCAGGAGCAGTAGAATACCCTTCCTGCATTGCTAACTCAATATCTAAAATCCCCGGTCCCCGATCAATAACTGTAATTTTAATTTCCTCCGGTGAAATATGCACAATCATATCACCCTCATAAGCATGTATAATTACATTCATTTCTGCTTCATAGGCAGCAATAGCTACCCGGCGAATAACATCAGGTAAAAAACCAGCCTGCTGTAATACCTTCTTTATATTACTTGACGCTTCGCCTGCAGAAGAAAAATCTCCCCCCAAAATATGATAATTCAATCTTATAT
>DUMD01000145.1 GCA_012840065.1 Clostridia bacterium | reverse complement strand
GGCCTGGGTGGTAGCTGTCAATTTCTTCGTTTTCGCCGTTAACTTATATTCCCCCGCTGATAGGTTAAGATCCTGGTAGGCCTGCCAATTATAACCGTTGGTCAGATATTTGTTGCCGTTACTCTCGGTTTTGATGGTAACTAAGCTTCCCGACCAACCGGTTTGGTTCTTCTCAAATCCGCCGTTAATGATAATTTCCCCACTCTCAACAGGGAGTTCAGGCTGTTCAGGAGGATTTTCCACCGGATCCTGAGGTTTTATTATAACTCCTCCCCCGCCGTTAGCAGCCAGGTTAGTCATAGCTATAGCCAGCATTCCGCTTCCACCTGCCCCGGTAAGGCTTGTAATTAACTTTTCTGCTAAAGGATAGGCAGAAGGAGCATAATCACTAATTCTTAACCAGTGAGCAATCATGATCTGATATTTTGCTTCCACCCCACCGTTTACAAATTGGGCAACCTTACCATTGGGTAAAATCAAATAATTCTCCACTGTCTTTCCAAAACGGATCATATCTTCTTCCGTAAAAACAATCCCAGCCTTATAAGCTTTATAAGCAAAGTCTACATCAATGGCACCATGGCTTACATCTTCATACCGTTTATAACCGCCATAACTTGGTTTATTTACACTTAAATTATCAGAGCTTGTCCAACCGTTTAAGCCTTTACCCCATTGATAATGCCAAATATAGGCTCCTGTTTTTTGATCAATGGTTAAGTTATTTTTAAACAATCGGGCCATTTTCTCCACCCGGTCATAATAGAACTTGTCCCCCGTAGCCTGATAAATAGCCAGTTGGGTTCTGGCTAAAGCCAGGTATTGGTTATGGGGCAAGTTGGCTCCATCAGTCCAATAAGGTGCACCCTTTTTAAACACATAATAACCTGTTGAACCATTGTCTACCCATTCATAATCATGGACAGCAACCGCATCTTTAGCAGCCTGTAAATAAATTTCAGCCTTATTTTTGTATTTGGCTAAAGCAGGGGTATTATAAACAATAGCTGCAAATTCCGCAAAGGAATAGGAAATCATACCTGTATTAACACCCATAATATAATATTGACCATTTAAAATTTGACCATTTAAGTCATAATTGGGCCCCCCGGTCCGCCAGGAAGGAGTGCTTAACCCCCGATAGTCTTTAACACCCCGCACGCTGTCCCTGGTTTTTAAAACACTGTCTGCATGGTCAATAAACCTGTCCAGATAATAGGTATCCCCTGTTGCTTCATACATAGTTACATAGGATGCCATTACATAGCTTTGATTCCAACTTAAAATATTTGACTCATTATTATTGTTTTTGTACCAATTGCCGCCGTTTGTTCTCTTATCCATAGTATCAAAAATCTGCCTAAGCTGTTGAGGCGTTGCCGCCTTAGCAGAACTGATACCAAGAGGAAAACAAGACAGCAACAGGGCAAAAATTAAAACAGTACTTAACCACCTTCTCTTACTCACATTTTCCCCTCCTTTTTTTCTCCATAAAACAGACAAAAAGCTAATTGCCTGAGCTAACTAAAAAAGCAGTCAACAGGCTGCCTAACTTGGAGATAAACCTCTGCAGTTTTCAAAAACAAATGGTTCAAGCAAAAATATTAAAAATTTTTAATTAAATTTTAACTCTTAGTTAACATAATTAAAAGAAACAATTTTATCCAATTGCCTAAATCCGGTCCCCCTAGAAAACGATAATAAATCTTTACAAGCCCACATATTAATGTAAGAATAAAAAATAAAAAATCAATAATTTTCCCTTAAACCCTTGACTTTAAAGCAATACATTAAGATAATCTTAATATACGTTCTTTAAGCGAACTAACAGCCACAGATAAAGAAAATCTATTGTTTTCGTTCCTGTTTATCTGTTGACATTTTGTTTATTCATATTATAATGTTAAAAATTTAGCTAGATAAATTTAGTTTTACTCAGGCGTAAGGAGGGTCTTTTTTGGATAAGCCGGTAAAAATAACTGATACCACTTTGCGGGATGCTCACCAGAGCCTGTGGGCTACCCGAATGACAACAGACGAAATTTTAGAAATCGTGCCCCTTTTGGATAAGGTAGGCTATCATGCCTTAGAAGTCTGGGGAGGGGCAACCTTTGATACTTGTCTTAGGTACCTGGGAGAGGATCCTTGGCTAAGATTAAGAAGAATTAAACAAAAAGTTAAAAATACTCCTCTGCAAATGCTTCTAAGAGGTCAAAACATCGTCGGTTATCAAAACTATCCGGACGATGTGGTGGAAGCCTTCATAAAAAAAGCGGTAGCAAACGGGATTGATATCATCAGAGTTTTTGATGCTCTCAATGACATTAGAAATTTAGAATATTCTATCAAAATCGCCAAACAAGAAGGAGCTCATGTTCAAGGTTCTGTAGTCTATACCATCAGTCCGGTCCATACTAATGAACAATACCTGCAAACTGCCCTCCAGCTGGTAAATGCAGGGGTAGATTCCCTTTGTATCAAGGATATGGCCGGTCTCTTAACACCCTACAAGGCCTATGAGCTAATCAAATTATTGAAAGAAAACATTTCTATTCCCATAGAAGTACACAGTCATTATGTGGGGGGCATGGCTGTAGCAAGTTACGTGAAAGCGGTGGAAGCAGGTGCAGATATCATTGATACCGCTTCTGTCCCTCTGGCTTTCGGCGTCTCCCAACCTCCGGTAGAAACTTTGGTCAGAATATTTAGCGGTACTCCTTTCGATACAGGATTAAATCTTAATCTACTCTTTGAAATTGCCGATTATTTTGAAGAGTTAAGGAAAAAACGTGGTTTCGAGCGTGGGGTTACCAGGTTAAATGACATGCGGGTTTTCTCCCATCAGGTTCCGGGAGGTATGTTGACCAATCTGGTATCCCAGTTAAAACAGCAAAATGCCTTGGATAAGATAGGTCAAGTTTTGGAAGAAATCCCCCGGGTTCGCCAGGATTTAGGCTTTCCGCCCCTGGTCACACCAACAAGCCAAATTGTCGGTGTGCAGGCCGTACTTAATGTTTTAATGGGCGAGCGTTATAAAATAGTGCCCGAAGAAGTAAAAGCCTATGTAAAAGGTTATTATGGGAGGCCGCCGGCTCCCATTGATGAAGTAATTAAGAAAAAAATCATCGGCAAGGAAAAAGAAATTAACTGCAGGCCAGCAGACTTGTTGGAACCGAGAATGGAAAAAGCAAGGGAAGAGTTGGGGAATCTGGCTCAAAAGGAAGAGGATTATATTACCTACGCACTCTTTCCTCAAATAGCTCTTAAATTCTTTAAAGGAGAGATTGTTCCAGATTTAGGAGGAGGATTGACCGCCCAATCCACCTCAAATCCAGGTAAAGGGGATGAGGAAATGAATATTAAAGAAATTGAACAATTGATTAATCTGATTAACAGCAGCGAAATAAATGAGTTATATATTGAAAAAGACGGAATGAAAGTAAACATCAAAAAAGGTTTAGTATCCTCTACTAATAATCTTGAACCAGTCAAACCGACTGAAAGCACAAAAACCAAAGTTGTAGAAAAAGAAACAGAAATCGATTTAGATGAAGACATAGTAGAAATAAAAGCCTCAATGGTAGGTACCTTCTACCAAGCACCAGCCCCTGACGCTCCGCCCTATGTAAAAGAAGGGGATAATGTTAAAGAAGGCCAGGTTCTTTGCATTATTGAAGCAATGAAACTAATGAATGAAATTCAATCAGAGTATACAGGTAAAATAGTTCGTATTTTAGTTCAGGATGGTCAACCAGTAGAATATGGTCAACCCCTCTTCCTACTTAAAAAGTTCTAAATAATAATTAATGAGAGAGGTGCTCAGGTTTGTTTAAAAAAGTATTAATTGCCAATAGGGGAGAGATTGCCATTCGCATTATTCGGGCCTGCCGGGAACTGGGAATAAAAACAGTAGCAGTTTACTCGGAAGCGGATAGACAGTCTTTACACGTCAAATATGCAGATGAAGCCTATTGTGTCGGACCATCCCAAAGTAAAAAGAGCTATTTAAACATCCCTAACATTTTAAGTGCTGCTAAAATTGCCGGAGTGGATGCAATCCACCCCGGATACGGATTTTTAGCTGAAAATGCCTATTTCGCAGAAATGTGTACTACCTATGGTTTTAAATTTATTGGGCCAAATCCAAAATCCATTGAAATTATGGGAAACAAAGCAAAGGCTAAAGAGTTAATGGAAAAAGAAGGGATACCTGTTATTCCTGGTTCTAAAGGAGCAATCAAAGATTTGGATGAAGCCCTGGCTTTGGGAAAACAAATCGGTTATCCTGTAATTATAAAAG
>DUMD01000144.1 GCA_012840065.1 Clostridia bacterium | reverse complement strand
TTTTCTGTTTGAACGTTTTCAATAAGGCTCTGGGCATAGCCAGAAACAATGCTTAAAGGGGTCTTTAAATCATGGGCTAAAGCATTTGTCATTTCTTTTCGCTGCCTAGTCAATTCCTCCCTTTCTTGATAGTTTTTATAGCTTTGTCTTGCCAGTATAAAGGCTGCAATGACAAATGCCAGCAAACAGCTAAGCCACATAAAGACCAATGTGGAACCACATTGCTCCAATAAATTAACCTGGCGAGCAATTACAGTCCAAAATTGACTATAATAATTATTGTCACCCAGCACTCTTACAGCATTTTGATAAGGCTGCACCAAGTAGTATCGATAGGTAAATGAATTTACCCTTTCAAGCAGAGCATTCCCTATCTGGCCCTGTTTAATAGTTTCCCTTAATTTTTCTTTATCTAGTACCAGATTACGCAAAGCAATCTGTTTCTCACTGGGGGGATAATCCTTATTAACTGGCTGGATGCTGCCATGTTCAAAATAAGGCAGGCCTTTTGTATTTTCATAGCCCGAAACATAAACAATATCATTTGAATGTTTCCCACTGCTTGAGCCTATTACATTTCCATCTTCATCAAAGCTGGTGGCAAACATGGATGTAATTCTTATTTTATCAGGAATAACCATTTCATTATCAAGCCAAAATCCTTCCAAAACAATCAAATATTCAGAAAGATCCCCTACCTTTTTTGCCTTTGGAGTAGCATATAAATAATTTTCAATTTCTTTTACCTCTTCTTCACTAAACCAATCCCTTGGGTTTAAAAATGCATAGCCCATATACCTTCTAGTCCCTTCCCTGTATTCTGTATAGCTGCACAGCCAGTTGTCATTTGTATTAAAAACAGGAAGATAATCATCTCTAAATAGCGCCAGTTCTGTTCCTAAAGCCTTAAAAAGGGATGACTCCTTGACGAATTCCTTCTTTACTTTAGAAATATTTTTAATCTGATTATTACTGTCAATATGATCTTCCAGGACATTTTCAATAATATGATTGACCTGCAAAGCAAAGGTCCCGAGTCTTAAAGCTTCTACTTTTTTTTCCTGAGATATTAGGAATATGCTGAAGCCCGCCATGAGAACCAGGTAGGTAGCCAAAAAGACTCCAAAGATTCGGATATAAACTGCCCGTTTTATTTTTCTGGCCTTTTTCATATTTTATCCCTCCAATTTATAACCTCTTTTGAAGACAGTTTTAATTTGCTTTGAGGCATTCCCCAGGGACTTTCGCAATTTTTTTATCTGGTTATCCACCACCCTTTCACTACCTTCAAAATCATAACCCCAAACTCGGATTAAAAATTCCTCCCGGCTTACCACCTGGCCGCGATTCTCCATTAATATTTTTAAAATGGTAAATTCCTTTGGGGTAAGTATTATTTCTTCATCCTCCACAAAAACGGTATAACGGTAAGGATTCAAGCTTATCTTACCTGCTGTCATTATTTCATCCTTTCTCACCATACCTTTTGTACGTTTAATTAAAGCCCTAACCTTTGCATAAAGCTCCGCCAGGGAAAAAGGCTTAACTATATAATCATCACAGCCCAGGCTATATCCGTGCAATCTATCGTTCTCACGGTGTCTTGCAGTTAAAAAAACAATAGGAACATCGCTCTTTCTCCTGAGCTCTCTGCAAACTGTAAAGCCGTCCACCTCCGGCAGCATTACATCCAAAAGAACCAAATCATATTCCTTTTCAAAACATCTTTCCAAACCTTCATCGCCTGTCTTGGCAGACTCTATCTTAAAAGTTCCTCCACTTTTTTCAAGAAAATAATCTGTAATGATTTCTATTATTTCTGCATCATCTTCAACTAATAAAATTTCAAAAGCCATTTTCTCACCTCCAGATATAGATTAGCATAGAAATATGTTTTTTCTGTGTCCGCTAAATTTTTAAATAAAAAAACAAGCCTAACAACTTGCTAGGCTTGTTTAATGAAAAGTTTTAATTTATTACAATTTGTCCTTCAAATAGGTAGGCATTATTCATCTGTACTACTTCCCTAAAAAAGTTTAAAGGAACGAAGGTCCTCCCGTTAATTAATTCAGGAGCTGCACCTAATTGAATAGAGGTTGAC
>DUMD01000143.1 GCA_012840065.1 Clostridia bacterium | reverse complement strand
TATTGATTATTTTTTAGTTGCAAATTTTGACCAAGAATTTGCCAAAATTTCTGCGGAAGATTTTATAATTAATTTGTTATATAAAAAACTAAATGCAAAAACTGTAGTAATTGGATTTAATAATACTTTTGGCTACAAAGGATTGGGTACTCCTAAAATGCTGAAAGAGTTTGGAGATAAACTTGGATTTAAAGTAGTAATTGTTGAACCTGTTACTAAAAATGGTATTGTAGTAAGTAGTACTGAGATAAGAAAAACGCTTTTGGAAGGTAAAATAACTTTAGCAAATGAATTACTTGGTCGCCATTTCTTTTTAGAAGGAAAAGTTGTCAGAGGTGATGGACGGGGAAAGAAATTAGGATTTCCCACTGCAAATTTAGAAGTTTCTCCTGATATAGTTATTCCTAATAATGGTGTATATGCAGTTAAAGTTACATACGATGGAAAAGCATATGCGGGAGCTTTAAATATAGGTACTAAACCAACATTTGCTGGAAAAATTCAAACTGTTGAGGTTAATATTATTGGTTTTTCCAAAAATATTTACGGAGAAGTACTGAAAGTAGAATTTTTAGAAAAACTACGAAGTGAAAAAACGTTTGCTTCCCCAGCTGAGCTTTCTGCTCAGATTGATCTAGATACCAAAAAAGCGGCTGAAATTTTTAATCAACGAACAGAAGAAATAATAATATAAAAAAAATAAGATTGCGTTTACATTTTAATACTATTATGCTAAAATAAGTCTGGCTAATATTTATAATGAAGTTTAGCCGAATAATTGTAGTTTTGTTTTATCTCAAGTAGTGAACCTTTAGCTAGGCCTTCGATTTTTCTCCGACGATGAGCTTGGCTGAAGGGGATTTTAAAGGTCGAAGGAGGTGAAATTCGTGACACTATCTGCAGAAAAGAAAAAAGAACTTATTAGCAAATTTCAAATACACGAAAATGACACTGGCTCTCCAGAAGTCCAAATTGCTATTCTTACCGAAAGAATTAATTCTCTTACTGCTCATCTTCAAACTCATAAAAAAGACCACCATTCCAGAAGAGGTTTGCTGAAAATGGTAGGCCAGAGACGTGGTTTATTGAACTATTTGAAAAATAAAGACATAGAAAGATATCGAGCTATCATTAAGAAACTAGGATTGCGTAAATAAAGCTAAAAAAAGCGGGAGAATCCCGCTTTTTTTTATAAAAATTAATTTCCTTGTCTTATTAGGATAATTTTTCTTTTAAAAAGGAAATAATACTATTAGTGTCGAAAAAAGCCAATAACTTAAGAAGATAATGTTAAATGGAAACAACAAGGAGGAAAAAGTAGAATGCAAGATAGTCAGATATTTGAAACTACTTTAGGAGGAAGACCGATTTCTTTTCAAATTGGCAAACATGCGCGCCAAGCCAACGGTGCAGTGCTAGTTAGGTATGGCGATACTGTTGTTTTGGTAACTGCAACTGCATCTGCAGAACCCAGAGAAGGAATTGATTTTTTTCCACTTACAGTAGATTATGAGGAAAGACTTTATGCAGTTGGTAAAATACCAGGTGGATTTATAAAAAGGGAAGGCCGACCAAGTGAAAAAGCTACATTAACGGCTCGGCTAATTGACAGGCCTATTCGTCCTCTTTTTCCAAAAGGTTTTAGAAATGACGTTCAGGTTGTAGCTACTGTTTTATCTGTAGATAGGGACAATAGTCCTGATATTCCAGCTTTAATTGGAGCATCTGTAGCTCTTTGTGTGTCCGATATACCTTTTGATGGGCCTATTTCAGCAGTAACCATAGGATTGGTTGATGGTGAATTTATTGTTAACCCTACTGTGAAACAGGAAGAGGTTAGTTTAATGCATTTAACTGTTGCGGGGACTAAGGATGCCATTCTTATGGTGGAGGCTGGTGCTAAAGAAGTTTCCGAAGAAACAATTGTAAAGGCAATGACCTATGCTCATAGTATTATTAAAGAAAATATTGAATTTCAAGAACAAATTATAGCCAAGGTTGGAAAAGAAAAAATGGAAATTAAACTTCATACTGTGCCGGAAGAAATTGAGGCTGCAGTTAGAGAATATGCAACAGACATTCTAAGGGAAGCCATTATTAATGCTGAGAAAACTGCTAGAGAAGCAGCGATTAAATCAGTGAAAGATAGTACGCTTGAGTATTTTCGAGAAATCTTTCCCGATAATATTAAAGATGTAAAAGAAGTGTTGGATAAAATTATTAAAGAACAGGTTAGAAAAATGATTCTTGAACAAAATATGAGACCTGATGGACGAGAATTAAATGAGATTCGTCCGATCACTTGTGAAGTTGGAGTACTACCCCGTCCTCACGGTTCTGCTTTGTTTACAAGGGGGCAAACTCAAGTAATATCTGTTGTTACTCTTGGTACTATAAGTGAAGAACAGATTATTGACGGGCTAGGAGTCGAAGAATCTAAGAGATATATTCACCAATATAATTTCCCGCCTTATAGTGTTGGCGAAACAAGACCGATGAGAGGACCAGGAAGAAGAGAAATTGGTCATGGTGCTTTGGCTGAAAGGGCTTTGGAACCGATGGTTCCATCCGAAGATGAATTTCCTTATACAATAAGAGTTGTTTCTGATGTTCTTGAATCTAATGGTTCTACTTCTATGGCCAGCGTTTGTGGTAGCACGCTTTCTTTAATGGATGCGGGCGTACCTATAAAAGCTCCCGTAGCTGGAATTGCCATGGGATTGGTTAAAGAGGGGGACAAATATGCGATTCTTACAGATATTCAGGGTATCGAAGATGCTTTAGGTGATATGGATTTTAAAGTGGCAGGTACTGCAAAAGGGATTACAGCTCTTCAGATGGATATGAAGGTAGCAGGTGTGTCTGAGGAAATTTTGAGCAGAGCTTTAGCCCAGGCAAGGGAAGGAAGACTGTTTATTTTAAATAAAATGTTAGAGGCTATACCGGAACCAAGACCGGAATTATCCAAATATGCCCCCAGAATCATAGCCTTTGAAATTGATCCGGAAAAAATTAGAGATGTTATTGGACCTGGTGGTAAAACTATTAAGAAAATTGTAGAACAAACTGGAGTTAAAATTGATATAGAAGATGATGGTAAAGTATTTATTGCTTCTACTAATCCCGAAGGTAGTTCAGAAGCTGTAAGAATGATTGAACAAATAACAAAAGACGTTGAAGTGGGACAAATATATTTGGGCAAAGTGGTAAGAATAATGAATTATGGTGCTTTTGTAGAAGTATTGCCCGGAAAAGAAGGTTTGGTGCATATATCTCAACTTGCTTTAGAACGAGTTAATAAAGTTGAGGATGTAGTCAATGTGGGAGATGAGATTTTAGTTAAAGTAACAGATATAGACCGGCAAGGAAGGATAAATCTATCTCGTAAAGAAGTTCTTAAAGAGGAGAATAAAATAAAAAACTAGCTTGGGGAGTTTAACCTCCCTTTTAATATGCAATCAATGAACTAACAAAGGATTTATAAACTTTGCACTAAATAAATTGGAAAAATATTTAGCGGAGAGGAGTAGATATATGTATCAACAAACTATACTTGCCAACGGTTTAAAGATTATTTCTGAGAGTATTCCTTATGTTCGTTCAATAGCTATGGGTATATGGGTTAAAACCGGAACAAAAAATGAAGATCAGGATTTAGTAGGGATTTCACATTTTTTAGAGCATATGATGTTTAAAGGAACAAAAAAGTATTCTGCGAAAGATATTGTTGAAATTTTTGATTCAATAGGCGGTCAGTTAAATGCTTTTACCTCCAAAGAATATACCTGCTATTATGCTAAATTTTTGGATGAGCATTTGTCTTTAGCGGCTGAAACACTTTCAGATATGGTTTTAGAGTCGATTTTTGATGTGGAAGAAATCAAAAAGGAACAAAGTGTTATCATTGAAGAAATAAAAATGACTGAGGATACGCCTGATGATCTAGTGCATGAATTATTTGCTCAAGCAGCATGGTCTCCCCATCCTCTTAGTCGGCCTATTTTAGGAAAAAAAGAAACAGTATCTTCTTTTAATTACGAAACTATTGTGAATTACTATAAAAAATATTATTTACCTTCTAATATTATTATCACTTTAGCTGGCAATTTAGATCATGAAATGGCGGTTGATATTTTAAGTAAAAAATGGAGCGGTTTGACGGGGGAATTTACTGAAAAAGAATTGCTGCCTCCTATTTTAAATAAAAATATTAAAGTAGTTAATAAAGATTTAGAACAAGTACATATTTGTTTAGGAGGCAGGGGAGTCGGTTATAAGGATGAGGATAAATTTATAGTTAATTTATTAAACAACATTTTTGGTGGAAGTATGAGTTCCCGTCTTTTTCAGTCGATTAGAGAAGAACAGGGCTTGGCTTATTCGGTTTTTTCGTATTTAACAATGTATAAAGATGCAGGTTTGTTTACAATTTATGCAGGGATAAGTAAGGAAAATTTTTCTAAAGTTATTTCTTTAATTAAAGAAGAAGTGCAGAAAATAATTTATTCGGGTGTGACTGAACAAGAATTAACGAAAGCAAAGGAGCAAGTTAAGGGAGGATTGCTGTTAGGATTGGAAAGTACTAGCAGCAGGATGAGTCGGTTAGCTAGATCTGACCTTTATTATGGTCGGATTGTTCCTATTAGTGAGATTGTTGAGCAAATTGAAAAAATAACGATTGATGATATTACTCGAGCAGCAGAACGGTATCTTAATTTCGATGATTTTAGTTGTGCAGTAATTGGTCCGATTGATTCTGAAAAAGTTTATAAAATTATGAAAGGATAGAAGAGGAAAATGGAAGAAAAAGTAATTATTAAAATTGTTCCTGAAGGAGAGAATAAAAACATTAAATTGCCTGTAAAAATGAGTCCTGGGGCTTCTGGCTTTGATTTAAGCGCAGCTATAAAGGAAAAGATAAAAATATTACCTGGTCAGAGAAAGTTAATTTCAACGGGGATTAGAATTGAAATTCCCAGAGGATATGAGGGACAAATAAGGCCAAGAAGCGGTTTGGCTTGGGAGCACGGTGTAACAATTTTAAATTCTCCTGGAACGATTGATTCAGATTATCGGGGAACGCTAAAAATAATTTTGATTAATCTAGGTGAAGAGCCTTTTGAAATTTCACCGGGAGATCGAATCGCCCAATTGGTTATTCAAAAAGTACCAGAGGTGGAGTTTGTAAAACAGGGAGAACTTTCTGATTCATTAAGAGGACATAAAGGGTTTGGTCATACTGGCCGCTAAAATGTGATAAGTCCAAGAATATTTTATTTTTGGACTTATCACATTTTTAATTTTGGTAATATTTAGAAGATAATAAGACATATAATTTAAAAACGGGTAAAAGTTTTAAAAAGGAGGGAGTTAATTGAGGCTCGGTGATTTAGCAGGAAAAGAAATTATTAATATTTGCGATGGGGAAAGATTAGGTATAGTAGGAAACTCGGATTTGGTGATTGATGAAAATACAGGTAAAATAGAAGCTATCTTAGTTCCTCAAGACAGAGGGTTTTGGGGATTCTCAGAGGCAAAAAAAATGTTAACTATTCCCTGGCATGCTATAAAAAAAATTGGTGCAGAAATATTAGTTGTTGATTTAGAAGAAGATTATATGAAAAAATACAAACATAAATATTTAGAAATTTAAAAATTAGCTATTTATACAGTATTCATAATAAAAATTTTTTAGTACTTACATTGGGGTTGTATAAAAACTGAGTTATATAACTCAGTTTTTTTTATTATATAAAAAGTATTGGTTGGATATTTAACTCATGGGGCATTGAAAAATTAAAGAATTGTTTTTTATCCTTAATAATTATTTTTAAATCTAAATAACTAAATTATGAAAAATTTTTACAGAAAACATTAAAATATTTGAAAAGATTTTTTGAAGTATAAATTAAGGCAGAAATAGTTGTATATCTAGTAGAACTTTGTAAAAAAAACATAATTTTTGAAGGAAGAATGTATAAAATTAACGAATAATTTTGTGGAGATAAGGAAGGCATAAAGGAGGATATCAGATGATTAGAACTAAAACAGACGATGAAATTACAGATACAACTTTAAAACTTCGTATTCGTTTTGATTATAAAACTACAAGAAAGCAAAATCGCTTTTTTCTCAATAATAAAGGCATTGATAGAATAGCTGAAGAAATAAGAGAACAACAATCTGCTCTACTTAGAAATGTTCCTATCCAAGGGATTAAGATTGAGGATATTGATTTAACTAGCGATATCTATATTGTGACTGATGAGTTTACTGGTACAGAAGTTGCTTATGCACCGATCCAATTACTAATTTCTGCTGATTCTCTGGAGGATGTGATTAAATTTGTTATGAGAGAAGAATTAAGGAAAATTGAGTTGCTTGAACCGGATTCTATTGTATTAAACAAAAATGAAATTGAGAGAATATTATTTAGAATGAGTGAAGAAGTACGCAATATTGTGTCTTTAGCATTGAGGAGATTAGAAGGGGGAAGGTAAAGCTCCCTTCTTTTTTATATTATTTTTAACTAATTAAGAAAGGAGAAAGATAATTGGTTAAAAAAGTATTGGTTGTAGGTGGAGGACCTGCTGGTATGATGGCTGCAATCCAAGCAAAACTATTGGGTGCTGATGTTTTTATCCTAGAAAAAAACAATGTTTTAGGGAAAAAATTATTGTTGACTGGCGGAGGAAGATGTAATCTTACCAATATGGCGGACCTTAATAAATTTATAAGCAATATTCCTGGTAATGGGAAGTTTCTTTTTAGCTGTTTTACCAGATTTTTTAATAAGGAATTAGTAGATTTTTTTGAAACAATTGGGGTTGAACTCAGAGAGGAAAGGGAAGGAAGGGTATTTCCGGCATCCGGGAAGGCCGCTGATGTTGTAAAGGGATTGGAAAAATATTTAAAAAAAATAGGGGTTGTTGTTCGCTATCAAAATAGGGTGAAAAACATAATTGCAGAAAACAACGTAATTAAAGGAGTAGTTTTAGATGATGGTAGCCTTATAAAGGGTGATGCCGTAATTTTAGCAACAGGAGGGGTTAGTTATCCTCATACAGGTTCTACAGGAGATGGTTTGAGAATAGCAGCACAATTGGGGCATACCATTTCGCCTATCTATCCTTCTTTAGTGCCACTTGAAGTAGAAGAATACTGGGTTAAGGAGCTCCAAGGATTAACTTTACCTTCTGTAGGAATCGGTTTAAAAATTGATAATAAAATAAAAAAACAACTTTTAGGTGAAGTGTTATTTACACATTTTGGTTTATCTGGACCTAAGATTTTAATTATGAGTAGAGAAGTGGCTTTTTACTTAGCTGAAGGTAGAAAGATGAAAATTGAATTAAATTTGAAGCCTGGAAAAAGTGCGGAAGAAATTAATAAAGAAATGCAGAGCGTTTTCGCATTTAATCCTAGGAAAATATTAAAAAATTCTTTAGAAACATTTCTTCCTCCTAAATTGATTCCGATCTTTATCCAAGAAGCAAAAGTTGCATCTGACAAACTTGCCAATCAAATAACTAAAGAAGAAAGGTTAAAGCTTGTTCAATTAATGCAGCATTTTAAGTTTTCTATATCTGCAACAAGGCCAATAGAGGAAGCCACTATTACTAGAGGAGGAGTAAGCGTAAAAGATATTGATCCACATACTATGTCTTCGAAACTGATAAAAAATCTATTTTTTGCTGGTGAATTAATTGATGTTGATGGTTTAACAGGAGGTTTTAATTTACAAATAGCCTTTTCGACCGGATATTTAGCTGGCTTTTCTGCTGCGAATAATAATTTAATTTGAGTTAGTAAGGATATTTACTGGCCTCCCAACATAAAATATACAGGAAAAATACAGTTATAAAGGGAGGAGGACAGAGTGTTTAAACAAAAAAATCATAATTTTATTAAGTTTGCTGACGTATTTGAACGATATCTAATTCGTTTTATTATAGCCAATCTAGTTATCCTTATTGCTTTCCAAATAATTTTAACTCAAGAAAATTTAAGAATAAGAATAAGCAGGGCTGATGTGATTGAAACTGCTGGGGAAATAGCTGGAACAAAAGAAGTATCTGGAGGCGTATTAGAAAAAGGTGAAATTCAGCCCGAATACTTAACATTGGAGTTAGATTATCATATTGCTCTTCCGAAACTTAAAATACTGGTTAATGGAATGAATGTGGCCGATTTTTCCAGTAAACAGGTTGTACTTAGGGTAAAAAATGGAGATTTAATTGAAATAGATGGGACTTATTATCCATATACCGTAGGTGTAAAAGTCATTTCTAATTCGCCACTTATAGTTAGTCCTAAGGTTGGGGATAAAATTTTTGTGAATGGTTCTATAGAAAGTTTAGGAAAGATTAATATTCAAGGGGTAGATCTTGAAAACCTTAATTCTATGGGATATAATGGTAACAATAGAGGGGATATATGAGTTTTTTTCCAGTATCCCGCGAAAATAAAGGAGGTATTGTCTTTTTGAATGACCATAACAGTAGAGATGTGGCTAAGGCGGCACTGATTTTAGCCTTATCCGATAATCGGGACGAAGAGTTAAAACTAAAGGAAAATTTTAAGGCAAAAGGCATAAAAACAGCTGCTGTAGATTTTGGAGGAGAATTCTCTTCTATTGCTACAAAAATTATTGAGAGAGCTGTTGTGGCGGCTAAAAGAGAAGGTTTAATTATGAGTACTCATGTGGAAGAAGGAGCTGTTGCAGGTGCTACCCATGAAGCCCTATCTCAAGCCAGTCAAAAAATTATAGGCTTTAATGTTGGAGGCAAAATTGGAATAGCAAAAAGAGGCGAACATTTAAGTGTAGCTATTTTTCTTGGTATTGGTCTTTTACATCTTAATGATGTTACTATAGGTTTAGCACATCGGGCAATTCCGAAATAATTTTGTAAAGGGATTCTTAATTCATTCATAGTGCTTAATAAATCATAATTTAGTGAATTCTCTGAAAGTAAGGCCCACCGGTATATCCAGAGGATAGATAAAATAATAATTTTTTTAATATAAGCTCCTAATAAGGAGCAATTTTTATAAAATAAGGCAGACTAAAAAACAGGCGCAGGTGATTAAAGGTGAAACTCTATCCAGAAGGGGCTAATAGAAAAAAACAGCTGATGCTAGGTAAAAATGTTGCAATTGGAGATAATAAATTTTTGATCATAGCCGGTCCTTGTGCAGTTGAAGGAGAAGAACAATTAACTGAAATAGCCAAATTTACATCTAAAACTAATAATATCGTGTTAAGAGGAGGAGTTTATAAACCTCGAACGTCTCCCCATGATTTTCAAGGGATGGGCTTAGAAGGGGCTAAGCTATTGTCCAGAATTGGCAAACAATACGATCTTCCAGTAATTACAGAAATTACGGATTCTAGACAAATAGAATTTCTTGACCAATTAGTAGATATATATCAAATTGGCTCTAGAAATATGTATAATTACGATTTATTAAAAGAAGTAGGGAAAACAGACAAGCCTGTTTTGTTGAAAAGAGGAATGGCAGCGACTATTAAGGAATGGCTACTGGCTGCCTCTTATATTGAATTGAACGGAAATAATAAAATAATTTTATGCGAACGGGGAATTAGAACTTTTGAAACCTATACAAGAAATACTTTGGATCTTAGTGCGGTAGTAGCTATTAAAAATATTTCTCACTATCCTATTGTTGTTGATCCCAGTCATGCTACCGGTAGAAAAGAAATGATAATTCCTTTAGCAAAGGCTGCATTAATTGCAGGTGCAGATGGGGTAATGGTAGAGGTACACAATGATCCTAAGCAGGCACTCTGCGATGGCCAACAATCTCTTAATTTAGATGAATATGGAAAACTCGTTTCTGAGTTAGAATTTTTGACAAAGATTATGAAAGATTATGAATGAAAAAATAAAAGAGTCGATATTAAGAAAAGAAGTGGGGGAAAGAATTGGAAAACATAGTATTTAGAAAAAATATTCTTGATATAGAACCATATATACCTGGTAAGCCCATCGAAGAAGTGGAGCGGGAATTAGGTTTAAAAAATATTGTAAAATTAG
>DUMD01000012.1 GCA_012840065.1 Clostridia bacterium | reverse complement strand
TTGCTAATTCAAAAGGAACTCCAAGCATTTCCTGGTGGACTGCAATTGCACCCATAGGAACAGATACTAAAAAGATCCCCTGAATAGCCTCAGGCCACTCCCAGCGAAAATGAATAAAAGGAATCCGCAGCTTAAATATTCCCAAAGGAATATAAGGCTGCTCTTTACCGTGTTCACGAACCATTGCCATTTTTAACACACTCCCCCACTTTTTTGATGAATTACACAAACAATTACATTAGCCCTCAACATCATCAAAACTCACGCATTTTCTGATTTCCAGCGGGCAAAATCCGCTTGTTCCGCCAGATAATCTAACTCCACATCACTCCTTTACAATTTTTTCTCCATCACTACTGCTATTAAACTAAAATCCCTAGTACGGTTAATAATCAAATATTAAGCTAAACTTTTTTATCTTTTTTTGATAAATTTAAACTCTTTTTCTCTATATAAATAAAAAACACATCATAAAAAATACTTTTATACTTAACAGTCTCTAAAGGCCACAGGGGAATTTGTCTTTTTTATCACAATTTTTAAATTTGACAGAATTCTTCAAAATCCTTTATTTTTCTTCATTTTTCCCTAACTTTATTTCGACATATTTCGCGCTTTGACCTTTTGCCCTAACCTAAAAAGAGTAAAGAGCCCGCAGGCTCTTTACTCTTTTTACTTTTTACTTTTTACTCTTTACTCTTTTTACCCTTTACTTCTTTAATATTTATTATTCACAATTAAGCTGCAGCTTTCTTTGCTTTAAACTCATCCCGAACACCAATTAAGACATGGAGAAGGATTCCGCAGACAAGACCCCAGAAAGCACCCCGGGAAGCCAAAACTAGACCGGTAATCCCGCAGCAACCCCGTTCTTCTTTGCTCTGTACCATTTCCATACCAATGTAGCAGCAGGCGAAGCCTTGTACTGTCAAAGTCAGAGACAGACCAAGGGGCAATATCGGCTGGAAGAGGGTTACTACCGGCATCAAGCAACCAGCAATCCACATTGCCAGAATATAAGAAGAGTCACCGGCAAAAATAGTATCCATACCTTCCCGGCCTTGTTTATACCGTTCGGCGATGGCTATGGTACCACCTGCCCAGAGGGGACCGGAAAGAGGAGCATAGGGTGCCACAGTTGCCAGCAAGGCATTCCGGAAACCAGAAATAATGTTGGATCTGTTTCCGTTGAAGTCGATAATTTCATCATCCCGATATGCATCGGCGTCTTTAGTAACAACCTCAGCTAATACAAAGTCACCAAAGGCGATGATATAAGCCGCAAAAGCTACCGGCAGAGCAGAAATAAAAGTTGAAATTGGCGGGAAGCCCACTGCCATCCAGGTGTAACCTTTTATAATTTCCGGGAAACGATGGAAAGGAATCAAGCCCATCTGAAGCTGAGGAACCGGAACTTCTTTAAAGAGAATCCCAACAATAAAGGCCACAATCATCCCAGGCAGCATCCCGAACTTAGACAGTTGTTTCAAGAAAGCATTTTTATCTTTAGCCACAGCAAATTTCCAGGAGTTCATCGTTAAATAGCAGACCAAAGTACCAAGAATTACAGACCACTCTTTGCCTACCATCCGGCCGGTCTTAGGATCAATAACGCTGATCATTGCCGAAACCCCGGCACCAAAGATAATCCCGGCCCGCATGGAGTTGGGTACAAAACTAACGATTTTGTTAGCTAGACCGGTAATACCCATGAACAAGAACACAACAGCCATAATATATTGAAGAGCAACAATTGCCTGGATCCTAGCCGGACCTGCTGGGAAAGTTGCACCCCAGGCTGTTACAATAGGAATAGCAGGAGTAATCCAGCCAGGGAACACAGGGTCGCCAAACATGGGATGAAGAATATACAAAAAACCATTTAAAGCAACCATCAAAATAGCCAGTTCAAAGGGAACACCTAACATTTCCTGGTGCACTGCAATAGAACCCATGGGAACAGCTACCAGGAATGCCCCCTGAACAGCCTCAGGCCATGCCCATCCAAAATGAACAAAAGGAATCCGCAACTTAAATATCCCTAGAGGAATATACGGCTGTTCTTCGCCATGTGCACGTTTCATTACCATTTAAACCCACTCCTTTACTTTTAAATTACTTTTTCACGCTTTTTAAAACACACACTTTTACTTCTTCCCGATTCCCAAATGAACAATTTATTTTCCCATTCATCCGGGCAATCTCTCTCCACATCACTCCTTTACATTATTCTCCCGGTTAGTGCAGTAAATAAGCAAATTTAGTACTGGGTAATATATTAAATGTTTGGAAATTCGGTTTTTCACAACCACAATACACTTTAGAGTGGGTAAGCTAATTATTTTCTCACTTTCACTCAAATAATTAGATTACTTTATTAAAGAGTTTTTATTAGAATTTTCACAATTTTTTATTTTTACTTTAAATATTTGCCGTAAAATCTAAAAATCCTTTCTATATTTTAAGTTAATTTGCAACAATTTTCCGACAATATATTCTAATTTTCGAGAATAAATGCCGATATCTGTCGACTAAGTTAACTTTCTCATTCAGCTTATTACTAAAAAAGAGGGACTGTCCTTAGACAATCCCTCTTCAAATCATTTTTAAGCTGCTACATTTTTCTTTTTATATTCATCCCGGACGCCAATTAAAATGTGGAGAATAGCACCGCAGACAAGACCCCAGAAAGCACCCCGGGAAGCCAGAACTAAACCGGTAATCCCGCAGCAGCCCCGTTCTTCCTTGCTTTCCACCATTTCCATAGCAATGTAGCAGCAGGCGAAGCCTTGTACTGTCAAGGTCAGAGACAGACCAAGAGGCAATATCGGCTGGAAGAGAGTTACTACCGGCATGGTCAAACTAGCAATCCACATAGCCAAAATATAGGAAGATACCCCATCAAAAATGCTGTCCAATTGATCCCGACCCTGTTTATACCGTTCAGCAGTAGCTATAGTACCACCTGCCCAGAGGGGACCGGAAAGAGGACCGTAGGGAGAAATAGTTGCCAGCAAAGCATTCCGGAAACCGGAAATAATGTTGGATCTGTTTCCGTTGAAGTCGATGATTTCATCATCCCGATAGTTCTGAGCGTCTTTAGTTACTACTTCTGCCAATACGAAGTCACCAAAGGCGATGATATAAGCCGCAAAAGCTGTCGGAATAGCAGCAATAAAGGTGCTCAGAGGCGGAAAACCTACTGCCATCCAGGTGTAACCTTTTATAATTTCCGGGAAACGATGGAAAGGAATCAAGCCCATCTGAAGCTGAGGAACCTGAATTTCACCAAAAGCAATTCCCACAATGAAAGCTACAATCATCCCGGGCAGCATCCCGAATTTAGACAGTTGTTTCAAGAAAGCATTTTTATCTTTAGCCACAAAGAATTTCCAGGAGTTCATAACAAGATAACATACTAGTGTCCCAATGATTACAGACCACTCTTTACCTACCATCCGGCCGGTCTTAGGATCAATAACGCTGATCATTGCCGCAACCCCGGCACCAAAGATAATCCCGGCCCGCATGGAGTTGGGTACAAAACTAACAATTTTGTTAGCTAAACCAGTAATACCCATGAATAAGAAAATAATTGCCATAATATACTGAAGAGCAACAATTGCCTGGATCCTAGCCGGACCTGCTGGGAAAGTTGCACCCCAGGCTGTTACAATAGGAATAGCAGGAGTAATCCAGCCAGGGAATAAGGGGTCGCCAAACATGGGATGAAGAATATACAAAAGACCGTTTAAAGCAACCATCAAAATAGCCAGTTCAAAGGGAACACCCAACATTTCCTGGTGCACTGCAATAGAACCCATGGGAACAGCTACCAGGAATGCCCCCTGAATAGCTTCAGGCCATGCCCAGCCAAAATGAACAAAAGGAATCCGCAACTTAAATATCCCCAGAGGGATATACGGCTGTTCTTCGCCATGTGCACGCTTCATTGCCATTTAAACCCACTCCTTTTCTCTATAATTTTAAATTGATGAGGCCAACAAAAACAGAAAATAGTGGCGTAACCGCCATAATAAACCGGGTTCACCTCCTTTTTATTTTCTTTCGACTCTTGCTGCAGAAAATCAAATCTTTTACTGCTTAAAAAGAAAATCTTAATAGATACTTAAAACTTTTATGAAAAATTTTATCTGAATTATCAGGCAAATCTAAGTAAGTATAGTCCATTAGAATAGGACAAATGTGCTTACAGTATTATCCATTCTATTTTTTTTCTAATTTTCCTTCCTTTTATAGACATTTTTAAAAAATTTTTCATTAAATTTATATTTTTGACACAATTGCCTATTATTGCGCATTTTTGCCCATTACTTTATTCCTATAAGAACATATTGCTGAAAAATTCTTTTTATGATAGACTTTTAAAATTAAAAAATCAGAAGATGAGCCTGGTTTTAAACATAAAAAACCCCGATTCATTCGAATCGGGGTTTCAACGCGATTTTTCAAATCATGCGCAGTTAGTAAGTTTTATTATTTTTTAGGAGCTGGATCAACTACATCTTCGGTAATACCAGCAACTGCAGCTGCGTATTTCCGGTATTCTTCGAACGGAGTAAATGCTCTAACAACCATCCGAGCACCGTCTGGTGAACCGCCACCATGCATGCAACCAGGAACACCAGCACCAAGAGTTAACCATTCAGTTAAGCGAGCTGCACGAGCTCT
>DUMD01000142.1 GCA_012840065.1 Clostridia bacterium | reverse complement strand
CAATAATCAAATTCTATTCCCTGGCCAATTCTAATCGGGCCAGAACCCAAAACAATTACTTTTTTCCTGTCGCTGGGAATAGCCTCATTTTCCTGTTCATAAGTAGAATAATAGTAAGGTGTAGCTGCTTCAAACTCAGCAGCGCAGGTATCTACCATCTTATAAACGGGTTTAAGATTAAATTTCCTTCTCAAATCTCTGACCTCTTCTTCTGTAGAACCTAGATAACAGGCAATATCAACATCAGAAAAGCCGGCTTGTTTTGCTTCATAAAGAAGAGATTGAGTTATTGTATCGATAGTTTGTTTTGATAATTGTTCTTCTATCCTGATTAAACCTGCTATTTTTTCTAAAAAGAAGCGGTCAATTTTAGTTAAAGACCAAATTTCTTCAATTCCAATTCCCCTTCTCAAAGCTTCAGCAATCAAAAAAAGCCGTTCATCATCCGCAGCAGTCAGACGTTTTTTGAGAGTGGGAGTGTCAATTTCAGCTAATTCAGGTAAATTAAGACCGCTAACACCAATTTCTGTTGACCGAACAGCTTTCAATAGTGCAGCCTGAAAAGTTCGATCGATAGCCATAACTTCTCCTGTAGCTTTCATTTGGGTGTTTAAATGTCTATCTGCTTGAGCAAATTTATCAAAAGGCCAACGGGGAATTTTAACTACTACATAATCAACTGTTGGTTCAAAAAAAGCATAGGTTTTCCGGGTAACTGCATTAATAATTTGATCAAGGGTTAATCCCACGGCAATTTTAGTAGCTACTCTGGCTATTGGATATCCTGTAGCTTTAGAAGCTAAAGCGCTGGACCGGCTTACCCGAGGGTTTACTTCAATAACATAATAGCGTTTACTATTTGGATCAAGAGCAAACTGAATATTACAACCTCCCTCAATACCTAAGGCCCGAATAATTTCAATTGATGCCGACTTTAACATTAGAAACTCGTCCTTAGAAAGGGTCTGGGTTGGAGCAACTACTATGCTGTCACCGGTATGTACTCCAACCGGATCAAAATTTTCCATACTGCAGATAATGACACAATTATCCGCCCTATCCCGAATAACTTCATACTCGATTTCTTTCCAGCCGGCAACACTTTTTTCAATTAAAACCTGGTTAATAATGCTATGTTTTAAACCTAAATGGGCTATCTCGATTAACTGTTCCCGGTTATTGGCTATTCCCCCACCCGTACCCCCTAGGGTATAAGCGGGTCTGACTATTATGGGATATCCCACTTGCTCAGCAAAGTCTACTGCTTCTTCTAGGTTGGAAACAATTGCGCTTTCCGGTACGGGTTGATTTATTTCTTCCATGGTAAGCTTAAACAATTCCCGATCTTCTGCTTTTTTAATTGCCTCAATCGGTGTACCTAATAATCTTACATTATACTTAGCCAAAACCCCTTCTTCATAAAGTTTTAAAGCTAAATTCAATCCTACCTGTCCTCCAAGAGTAGGAAGTAATCCATCAGGTCGTTCCTGGGCAATAATTTTTTCCACAAATTGTAGGGTCAGCGGTTCAATATAAATTCGATCAGCAATCCCCGGGTCAGTCATAATAGTTGCAGGATTACTATTGACTAAAACCACCTCAATTCCTTCCTCTTTTAAAGCCTGACAGGCTTGGGTACCGGCATAATCAAATTCCGCTGCTTGCCCGATGATAATTGGTCCGGAACCGATTACTAATACTTTATTAAGCTTAGATTGGTTACTTTTGTTCATTTTTAGTCCTCCTCCTGCTAATAGGCATTTCTAGCTGAAACAAGAGCTAAAAATTTTGTAAAGATCTCGTCTCCATTATTATTAAATCCGACTGCTGTTTCCGGGTGGTATTGAACAGATATTAAGGGAAAAGCTTTTGAGGATACTCCTTCAACAGTATTATCATTCAGATTCCTGTGGCTAACATATAAGCCTGTATTAATTAGACTTTCTTCAAGTACAGCATAGCTATGGTTTTGACTAGTGATAGTAATTTTCCCGCTAGCTAAATCTTTTACCGGCTGGTTTCCACCCCGATGCCCAAATTTAAGTTTATAAGTATCTGCTCCCAAAGATAAACAGATTATCTGGTGGCCTAAACCAATTCCCATTACCGGCAGCTTGCCCAATATCTGTTTTGCAGTTTCAACCAACTGGGGAAGATTTTTAGGGTCTCCAGGTCCATTACTAAAGAGCACTCCATGACAACCACTGGCTAAAATTTCTTCGGCCTTAACTTTGTAAGGATAAACCATTACCTGACAATCTAAAGCAGCTAAACTGTTTAATATATTCTTTTTCACTCCCAAGTCAACTACTGCTATTTTTTTACTACCTGTCCGGTTATAGAAATAAGGAATTTTAGTAGAAACCTCACTTACTAAATCAGAAGAAAGTTTTGCCCTTTGAGCTTTTTCGATTAATTCCTGATCGGTATGACTAGTTCCACAGGCAATTACCCCAGGCATGCTACCACAAGTTCTTAATTTTTTCGTTAGAGACCTGGTATCAATTCCATCCAAAGCAATAATGTTGTGTTGAAAAAAATATTCTTTAATACTTCCTTCAGATTGCCAAT
>DUMD01000141.1 GCA_012840065.1 Clostridia bacterium | reverse complement strand
TGGTCTAATAAAGCAAACCTATGCATTCCTTTCATGGTGTATTGATCAACCAGGTAGGCATCCTGATCTACCTGTGCTGCCGGCTCGATATAATGTCCATCTGCTTTATACCAAAAAACAGGAGCTGTCCATTGTAGACGCCATTTAAGGGGATCTTCATCTTCTCCCTGCAATTGGATTGGGCTTTTGCTGTTAATTGTATAAAAAATGTTAATATAATTATCATCCACAGCGATGTTATCTAGGGTGAGGGTAATGCCATTACTTTCACAGCTAATACCTACTTTAGCGTTATATTTTTCATATTCTGCTTGTTTGGAAATATATTTAAATTCTTTTGGTGCATTAAAGTAGGAGATTGCTCCTTCTGCCATATTTGCTAAAATAGGTGAGGCAAATGCGATTGTCCCGGTTATAACAAAGATTATTACTGAAGCCGCTAAGACTTTATAGGGTGCTTTTGTTCTTTTCTTTATATTTTCCCTCATTATATTTTGGGTCAGGGAATTTATTCTTTCACAGAAGCCATCAGGAACATCTACAGTCTCTAATCTTGCCTTGCTTTTTATCATTTCGTCGAATTTATTCATCCTTAGAACTCCCCTCATCAAAAATTTCTTTTAACTTTTTTCTTGCCCTGGAAAGCCTGGATTTTACAGTGCCCATAGGTAAATCTAAAACCCTGCATATTTCTTTTAAACTCAGATCCTCATAGTAAAATAAAATGGTTACTGTGCGAAATTCTTCCTCCAAATTTTTAACTAAATTCCAAAGTTCTTTATTGTCATTGAGGATTGGTTCTTCTCCAGCCTTTATTTCATCTACATAAACAATTCTTTTTCTGCATTTGCTGATAGCATAAGATTCATTCACAAGAATTTTCATTATCCAGGGTTTAAAGTTTTTCATGCTTCTGAGAGTATCTAGGTTGGTATAGGCCTTTAAAATTGCTTCACTGACAGCATCCTCAGCATCAGTATTATTATGCAGGATACTCTTGGCCAAACGGAACATGTTAAATTTGTACTCTGAAACCTGGAGACAAAATTGTTCGTTCCTATTTTTGAATTTTATTCTTGGTCTGGTTTTGTCAAGGATTTTCCCGATATTCTCTGTCATTTCCAAATTTTATTTCACCTCTAGATTATTTTATATTGTCCGGACAATAGATAGATAGTTTGCTGGGTAAAAAGGTTCCCCTAAATTAAAAACTTTTTATGAACAAATAAATGTTTGAATTAGTTCTTAAGCAAATTTAATTAAGCAGTTTAAAGGAACAGGAATATTCCTGCCATAATAAAGGAGAAGGAAAGCTGGATGGGGAATTCTCTTTATATTAATTAAAGGCTATTAACTACTAATTAATTTAGAAGGAGGGATAATGTGCCTTTTTGTGAGGTAAAAGGCATTCCCCTGTTTTATTCTGATCAGGGACAGGGAGAATGCCTGGTTTTGCTCCATGGATTGGGGCAGAATATCACATCCTGGGAAAACCAGATTAGAGAGCTTGCCCTTGCTTATCGGGTTGTGTCCCTTGATCTTCGGGGACATGGTCAGTCTGGGGATAATGAGGAAACAATTACCATTAATTTATTAGCAGAGGATTTGGCAGAACTGTTGGCTTATTTAGAAATTAAAAGAGTGCATTTGTGTGGTTTATCTATGG
>DUMD01000011.1 GCA_012840065.1 Clostridia bacterium | reverse complement strand
TAGATATTATTTGTTAAAAATAGTTTCTAATTTTACCTATTTTTATAAATTTAATAAATTAAAGTTTGGTAGGAGAATATTGCTTTTTTTAATAAAAATAAGATAATAAATAATAGTTAAAGTTAATTTATTTAATTTTTCAAGAGATAAATTTATTAACTTAAAAACATGGTAAAGGAGTAGAATATTAATGAAATATATTTTGGATTATTTACTTCTACCTTTCCAGATAGTATTTCTGCTTTTCTCATCCTATTATTTTATTTTATCTATTTTTGGTTTTTTCAAGCCAAAAGAGAAAAAAGATTTGAAACCTGAAAAAAGTTTTGCTTTGGTTGTAGCTGCACATAATGAAGAACAGGTTATCGGTTCGTTAGTTGAAAATCTTTTTATATTAGATTATCCAAAGGAACTTTATGATGTTTTTGTAGTTGCAGATAACTGTACAGATAAAACGGCGGACATTGCTGCTTCAAAAGGTGCTATTGTTTATAAAAGATTTGATAACCAAAAAAAAGGAAAAGGATATGCCTTGGAATGGATGTTTGAAAAAATTTGGAAATACCATAAAGATTATGATGCTGTAGTAATTTTCGATGCAGACAATTTGGTAGATAGTAATTTTTTAAAAGAAATGAATAATCGACTTAAAAAAGGCGAGAAAATTATTCAAGGATATATAGATGCAAAAAATCCTGGTGACACCTGGATATCAGCTTCGTTTGCCATCTCATTTTGGGTAATAAACAGAACTTATCATATGGCTAAATATAATGCTGGTTTATCAACTGCTTTAGGCGGTACTGGAATGTGTATATCAATGGATGTATTGAAGGAATATGGATGGGGTGCTGTATGTTTAACCGAAGATTTAGAGTTTTCTATGAAAGCTTTAAATAATGGTATTAGGACAACCTATGCTCCAGATGCCATAGTGTATGACGAAAAAGTATTAACTTTTATGCAATCTTGGCGTCAAAGAAAACGTTGGGCGCAAGGGCATGTGGATGTAGCAAGTAGATTTTGTTTATCTCTATTTTGGAAAGGAATTAAAAATAAAAACTTAATGATGATAGATGCTGCTTTACATTTATGTCAGCCCTTCTTCTTAATTGCAGTTTCTATTTTTATAGGGATAAGTTATATTAATTACTATGTTCCTGTTTATACTCCAATATTTGAAAAAATTGTACCAGTGGAAGTATGGTTTGTAATTACAGGTGGTCAATCCATTTTTACAATACTGTGCATGCTAATCCAAAAAGTTCCTGTTAAATTATATAAAAATCTTCTTGGTTATCCGATATTTCTCTTAAGTTGGCTTCCTATAACTATTTTGGGATTTATTTATAAGAACGATAAGAATTGGTCCCATACACTTCACACAAGAAACATCAGTTACAACGAACTTGCAGTAGAAAAATTAGGGAAGAAATAATTTTGTTTTAACTTAATTAAGTTATGGGAATAAAAAATGGCTCAAACGAGCCATTTTTTATTCCCATAACTTTTTTTGTATAATGCAACGGTTATATTTATTTAACAAATAAAATAAATTTCAATATAAAAGATTTTTTAAAAAATTTCTTATGAAAATAAGTTTAATGTTATGGGGGTTTAAAGATGATGAGCATAAAAAAATTTTTTCATTTATTAAAAAAAAATAAAGCAGAAGAAAAGCCAGATTATTTAGTTGCAGAAATTATGGAGGCTAAGATGGATTGGCTTTATAGTTTAGATTCTTATAATTATGTAGTAGATCCAATGCTAATAGATTATTGCATTTACAGAATTTTAGCCTGTGAAAAAAGGTATAGTTATTTGCTGAGGCTGGCTAAAAAGGAAAATATAAAAGCTTATAACCCTATTCTTTCCCGTTGAATATAATATAGTATAAGTACCAATTATAATTGCATAAATATCAATACTACTGAACAAAAAGTAAATGCTACAGTGAATAAAAAATATTATAAAGAGTAGAGGGGGAGAAAAAACCAATAAAGTGAGTAAATTAAAAAAAATTTTTGTTATATTAATATTTTCCCTAGTATTAATAGGAACAAAAGATCAGGTACAAGCTGTAGAATTAAATCAAATTTTAAAGATAGGCAGTAGAGGAGAACAAGTGTTTTTTTTACAACAACTCCTTACCAAATATGGATATAATCTAAAAATTGATGGGATATTTGGCGTTCGTACTAAAGAGATGGTGTGTAAGTTTCAAAGCAATAATGGTTTAAAAGTGGATGGAATAGTAGGTCCTCAATCATGGAAGTGTTTATTATCTAACCCTGTTGATAGTGGGAAAACTATTTATACTATACAAGAAGGTGATAGGCTTCCGGACTTAGCTTCACGTTTTGGGATTTCTTCTTCAGAATTAATCAAAGCTAATCCACAGATCAATTTTGAGTTGCTACAAGTTGGACATACTATTATTGTTCCCAATAGTGTAATTCTATCTAGGGGATCCAATAATGAAATTAAAATAGAAAGGAAATCTGTAACTAATTCAGGAGCAGATTTAATTCCCTGGAACATTGTTAAGAATATTTATACTGATAAAGCAGTTGTCATTGATGTTGTTACTGGTCTTTCTTTTAATGTTAAAAGACTTGGGGGATATAACCATGCAGATTCTGAACCACTGACTGTACAGGATACTGAAATAATGAAAAAAATATATGGAGGAAAATGGTCATGGGATAGAAGATCGATTATCGTAGTTACCAATGGTTATAGAATAGCAGCTTCAATGAATGGAAAACCCCATGGAAGCCAAAGAATTACAAATAACAATTTTAACGGTCATTTCTGTATTCACTTTTTAGAAAGTAAAACTCATAATAATAATAATAAAATTGATCCGTTACATCAGCAAAAAGTTTATCTTGCAAAAGGAAATAAAAAGAAAGTAAGAAATCAAAAGTCCTGCTTTGCTTTGGTTTCTTACTTTTTTATTTATAATTAACAAAAAGTTGACATATAGTTAACAAATTTATTGACAGCAAGTAATTTAAATGCTAATCTTTTACATGTGCGCAAAGTATAAATAAAGTATAAATAATAAAAGTATAGATATAAAATAAGAGAGGTGATTGGCTTGAACCTCGAACAAGATATGCCAATTTATTCTATTGGTGCTGCTGCAAAAATTACTTCTCTTACCCCCAGACAGATAAGATATTATGAACAACAGGGATTAATCCAGCCAGCAAGAACTAAAGGAAATCAAAGAATTTACAGCAAAAGTGAACTCGAGAGATTAAAATTAATTAAGTTTTTATTACAGCAAGGGATAAAACTAAATTTGCTCAAGGACAATATAGATAAGTTAGAAGAAATGGGCAAAAAATATAAAAAAAATAGTAGTTTTGAAACAAAACAACAAATTAACTTTGAGAAAAAGGAAATTGATTTGGATTTAGCCCAGTTTTTTAGGAAAGAAGAAAGCGCATCTTTATACCCAGTAAGAAATCAAGAAGAAATATGGAGGAACCTGATAAGTAAGGAGGTCTAATAATAGTGATGGATCCCAAGAAAGAAGTAGAAAAGAT
This sequence comes from Clostridia bacterium, assembly GCA_012840065.1. Taxonomy (GTDB): domain Bacteria; phylum Bacillota; class DUMD01; order DUMD01; family DUMD01; genus DUMD01. Next base: position 4,538 of record DUMD01000011.1, on the reverse strand, counting down.
AGTTGATTGGTTAATAACAAAGGTAAATAATGCTGGAGCAAAAGGTTTAGTATTTGGACTTAGTGGAGGAATTGATTCCTGTTTGCTTGCTGCTCTCTGCCAAAAAGCATACCCTCAGAATATATTAGGTATAATTATGCCTTGTCATAGCAATCCTCAAGATCGGGAAGATGCTTTACTGATGGCTGAAACCTTTTCCATTCCAGTAAAAGAAGTAGATTTATCTCCTGTGTATGACCAATTGCTTAATCAATTGTCGGTTGCTCCAGAGGAAAGAAATAGTAAAGAATTAGCTTTGGCAAATATTAAGCCAAGATTGCGCATGAATGTTTTATATTACTATGCATCTATTAATTCTTATTTAGTCGCTGGGGCAGAAAATAGGAGTGAATTATATATTGGTTATTTTACTAAATATGGAGATGGAGGTGCGGATCTTTTTCCCATTGCCCATTTGGTAAAAACTCAAGTGAAAGAAATTGCACGGTATTTAGGAATACCTCAAGAAATAATTAATAAGCCGCCAAGTGCTGGTTTATGGCCAGGACAGACAGATGAGAAAGAATTAGGCTTTACTTATGAAGAGTTGGATAATTATATATTAACAGGAAAGGGAGATGAAAAAGCAAAAGAAAAAATTATGAAAATGCATCGCAATAGTGAACATAAACGAAAAATGCCAGAAAAAATTGTTGAATGAAGTGAGTATGTTTATGTATGAGGGGAGATATGAATTAATGGGAGAACAAAAATACACTAAAGAAGATGTCTTGCGTTTAGCTAAAGAATTGAATGTAAGGTTTATCCGCTTACAATTTACTGATATTTTAGGAATAATAAAAAATGTTTCTATACCTGTACAGCAGTTAGAAAAGGCTTTAAGTGGCGAGTTGATGTTTGATGGTTCTTCAATTGAAGGGTTTGTTAGAATAGAAGAATCCGATATGTATTTAAAACCGGATCCTAATACTTTTGTTGTTTATCCCTGGGGGGAAAAAGGTTGTGGGGTGGTAGCCCGCTTAATTTGCGATATATACAAATCAGATGGAACCCCCTTTGAGGGTTGTCCCCGATTAACCTTAAAAAGGGTTTTGGCAGAAGCGCAGGAAATGGGTTTTACTATGAATGTAGGACCGGAGGCAGAATTCTTTCTTTTTCTAAAAGATGCAAATGGGAGACCTACTACTATAACTCATGACCAGGGTGGGTATTTCGATTTATCTCCTGTTGATTTGGGAGAAAATGCAAGAAGAGATATGGTGTTGGCTTTAGAGGAAATGGGTTTTGAAGTTGAGGCATCCCATCATGAAGTTGCTCCTGGCCAACATGAAATTGATTTTAAATATGCTGATGCTTTAACAACTGCTGATAGAATTGCTACCTTCAGATTGGCGGTTAGAACAATTGCTCAACAACATGGACTTCATGCTACATTTATGCCTAAACCAATTTACGGGATTAGCGGTTCAGGGATGCATCTTAATCAATCCCTTTTTACTGGAGATCGAAATGCTTTTTATGACCCCGATAAACCATCCCAGCTTAGTGATTTGGCTCTTTATTATATAGGTGGTATTTTAAAATATGCTCGTCAGTTTACGGCTATTACAAATCCTTTGGTTAATTCTTATAAAAGATTAGTGCCTGGATATGAAGCTCCAGTATACGTAGCTTGGTCAGAAAGAAACAGAAGTCCTTTGGTTCGGATACCGGCCAGACGGGGAATAGGGACAAGAATAGAACTGAGAAGCCCCGATCCGACCTGCAATCCATATTTGGCTCTTGCAGTTACTTTAAAAGCAGGTTTAGAGGGTATAAAAAATAAAATCGATCCAGGGCCACCTGTAAATGGTAATATCTACAGAATGTCAGAAGAAGAGAGAAAAAAGAATAATATTTCCACTCTTCCAGCGAGTTTGGGAGAAGCTCTTGAGGAGCTAAAAGCAAGCAAAGTTATGAGGGAAGCATTAGGCAACCATATATTTAACCGTTTTATAGAAGCTAAGCAAATAGAATGGGATATTTATAGGAAGCAAGTACACAAATGGGAAGTGGAACAATATCTATCTGTATTTTAATATTTATACAAGAAAAGAGTCTATCTGATGTTAGGTCGGATAGACTCTTTTGTATATCAATCAGTGGATTTTTCTAATTACAGCTATAACTTTCCCCAGAATTTGTACATCGTTAGTTATTATTGGCTCCATGTTTGGATTTTCAGGTTGAAGTCTAATATGATTTTTTTCTTTATAAAAACGTTTAACAGTTGCTTCATCATCTAAAAGAGCAACAACTATTTCTCCATTGTTTGCTGTGTTTTGCTTATTAACAATTACATAATCCTTATCTAGAATTCCTGCATTAATCATACTTTCTCCCTTAACTACTAAGGCAAACATTTGTTCCCCTCTTGCAATATCAGGAGATAGTGAAAGGTAACCCTCCAAATTTTCTACAGCTAGAATTGGTTGACCCGCTGTAACTCTACCAAGAATAGGTATTTTAACAACAGCGTTATTAGAGTCTCTGTTTTCTGTTGAGTCTATTATTTCGATAGCTCTGGGCTTACTTGGATCACGGCGGATATAACCTTTTTTTTCTAGCTGTATTAAGTGGCTATGTACAGTAGAGCTGGAACTTAACCCAACTTTTTTTCCTATTTCCCGAACTGAAGGGGGATATCCATATTTCTTTACGTTATTTTTTATTAGTTCAAGAATTTCAATTTGTCGTTTATTCAAGTCCTCATACATATTGACACCTCACATCTTTAAAGGTCGTTATTAATTATAACATAAATACTAAAAAGAGACAAACGTTTGTTCGTAAATAATGACATGATTATCCCTCTATCTTCCTTGACAGGGAACATATGTTCTATTATACTTAAAAACAGAACATATGTTCTGGAAAGGAGAGATATGGATGAAAAGAAAAAGGAAATTTAGAAAAGCTCAAATAAAATTACATATGTCAGTATTTATTTTTATTACTGTTTTTTTATTTTTTATAAGCTTAGGTTTAGCAAAAGGCGAACAACCTAATTCTTATAAAGAAGTTATAGTGAAAAGCGGTGATAGTTTATGGATAATTGCAAAAAAATATTGCCCACAGGATCAGGATATTAGAAAATCCATATGGGAAATAAGAAGAATAAATAATCTTGATGATGCAAATATAAAGCCAGGTCAGGTTTTGAAAATACCTAGTAATTAGATCATTATTGAATTTATAAAGAAGGAGGATTTTGAGGAGTGAAGGCAGCAATTTATGCACGGGTAAGTACTGAAAAAGAAAGTCAGCATACAAGTTTAGCCCGCCAAATTGAAGAAGCTAAAGATTATGCTGACAGTAATAGTATTGAAATTGTAAAAATTATTTCTGAACAAAAAAATGGCTTTGCTCAGGATAGGGATGGTTTGTTGGATTTACTTGCATTATTTAAATCTAAACAAATTGATGCAGTAATTATTCAAGATAATACCAGACTTGGTCGGGGTAGCGCCAAAATGGCAGTTATTCATCAGATTTTTAAGCATCAAGGCAAAATAATTTGTCTTGATGACCAGGGAGAATTGTATCTCAATGATATGGAGAAAATGATTTTAGAAATTTTGTCTTCTATAGAACAATATCAAAGAAGTGTTATAAATCAAAAAATTAGCAGGGGGATGAAAAGGGCCATTAAAAAGAAAGGTTACAAGCCATACAAAAATCTTAGGAATGCACCATCAGGTGGAAGAACAAAAAAAGAGGTTCCCATTGATAGAATATTGGAATTGAGAAGTTTGGGACTAACCTTTGAGGAAATAACAGCCACTCTTAGAGGATTCGGTTATAATATTTCAAGGGCCACTGTTCATAGACGATATACTGAATACATAATGCAAAATATAATCGAGATAAAATAATTAACCAAGCAAATAATAAAATAAATAAAAATTAATAATAACTTATTATAAAAAATAACCTATCTCAAAATATAGAGTAATCTTGGTTTTTGAGATGGGTTATTTTTTTATAATATAACGTCCTATAATATATCTTATGTAAACTAGTAAATAAAATTGAATAGAATTTCTATTTTTGATTAAGTTTTTATCATTCATTTAACTTCCTTTTCATATTCCTCTGAATCACTTATAGATTCTTCTAATACTTATAGATTCTTCTAATATAAAGATTGTTTCCTCGGGTATTACTTTTCCAGGTACAAATGATTCACGTGAAAGCAGAGAAATTTGTTCAGCACAATATTCACTATACACAATATTTACTATAGGGGATTTCTTTGATACTTGCATACTTTGATTATAAATCAAATATTCACCTTATTATTTTACATTTTTATTATATTTTACCTTAATTAGAAAAATTGACATAAAAAAGATTCAAACTAATGTTTGAATCTTTTTATTGTAATTTGAATACCACGGGCTATGCCCGTGGTTCCAAAAAGCTTATAGCTATGAGTAGAAAAAATATACCTCCATCTGATAAAATGAAGCGGGTTTGGCCAACCGCAATATTAAATC
>DUMD01000010.1 GCA_012840065.1 Clostridia bacterium | reverse complement strand
TTAACAGGTTTTTCCTGCAGACCACCGAAACCGGGGAAAACAATGGTTTTATCGTTACGGAAGGGGAAGGGACGGTTAATTTCCTTACCGGAGAGGGAAACAAACTTAAACTTAATCTGGAAAGCGGAGCAGTTAATCAGGGCAGTAATGCCAAGTTAAATTTTGCCGGGGCAGAAAATATTGAAATGAGCTCCAATAATTTTACTATTAACGGCATTAATTTTAGTCTAAAAAAAGAAGGTACTATTACTGTTAATGTATCCACCGATGTGAATGGGGTTTATGAAAAAATTAAAGCCTTTGTTGATAAATATAATGAATTGATTGATAAAATTGGTGGGGAATTAAATAAAAAGAGGTATCGGGATTATTTGCCCCTGACTGATGAACAAAAAGAGGCCATGTCGGAAAAAGAAGTTGAGCTGTGGGAAGAAAGGGCTAAAAGTGGTCTTTTGAGAAATGATCTGATTCTGACTAGTACCCTGCAGTCCGTAAGATTAGGCATGTATGAAAGCGTTAGCGGTGTGGAAGGTATTTATGATCATTTGACTAAGATTGGGATAACGACGGAAGGATACAGCAGCAGTTCTGTAGGGGGCAAGCTGGTCATTGACAAAGAACGTTTGCTGAGTGCAATTGAAAAAGACGTGGACAGTGTTTTGGAGCTCTTTTTCAAGGAACCCAGCGAAGAACTACGTTTTAAATCTGAGAGTCAAATGACTGCTGAGGAATTATCCCGCAAAAGAAGTGAGAGCGGTTTAATTGGAAGATTGTATGATAATCTTATTGTCAGGATGAAAGAAATAATTGTAAAATCCGGGACAGGCGATAATGCTAGCTTATATCGAAGTGTAAACTCTACTATTTTGGTAGACTTTGTGGCTGAACACGGTAGCATCAGTATGCTGGACAGGGAAACTCTGGAACTAAATAAGAGAATTAGTAATATGGAGGTTTATTTAGCCAGCCTGGAAGAAAAATATTGGAAACAGTTTACAGCTATGGAGAAGGCCTTAAATGAAATGTATCAGCAGAGTACATGGCTAACACAACAGTTTTCTCAAATGTAAGGTGGGGTGAATAATGATAAATGCTTATAAGCAGTACAGGGAGGACGCGGTAGCTACTGCTACTCCGGAGGGCTTAACTTTAATGCTCTATGATGGCCTAGTAAAATTTATTAAACAGGGTAAGTTCTTTATAGAAAGAAAGGACTGGGAGAAAGCTCATAAGGCTATTGTGAGGGCTCAGGATATAGTTGAAGAGTTAAATTGTACCTTAAATATGGATTATGAAATTTCGACCAATTTAAGGAGCCTATATTTATATATGAAAGATAGGCTGGTTGAGGCAAACATCGGGAAAGATAGTGAAATTTTAGATGAGGTTTTGGTTTTTGCAGAAGAGTTGAGGGATACCTGGAAGGAAGCAATGCGGATTGCCAAAAGCGATGTTAAGTATAGGCAAATGAGGGCTTAATAATTATCGTAAGCCGGGAAAGGGTGTAGAAAGATGTTTATTTCCAATAATAAACAGGTTCAAAATATGCTGAAAGCTTACAGCAACCAGCAATTGAATGAAAAGAAAGGAGTTAATAAAAAGAAAGAGGGGACTAAAAACCCTAATCTGCAGCCGGATAAAATAGATTTGTCGGCAGAGGCTAGGGATTTTCAAGCAGTACTAAAAATTGCTTCCAATCAGGTTGAGGCCAGGATGGATAAGGTAAATGAGCTAAAACGGAAAATTGAGAGCGGTCAGTACAAGATTGATCCTGAGCAAGTGGCGGCAAAAATGATTGAGAGAATAATTTCCGAGCGTATTATTTAAAATGTGGTGGTGGATGGCGTGGAATCAGAGGTTAAGAATTTATATTCCTGTTTAGAGGAACAGCTTAAGTTCTACCGGGAATTGGGCCGGCTGCTCCGGGAAAAACAGGAAAGCATAGTTAAAAATGATTTATCTGCTTTAGAAAAAATCACTACTAGCGAAAAAGAGCTGATTGCAGTTTTAAGTAGTTTGGAACTCAAAAGGCAGGAATATGCTGTAGCTTTAGCCCGGGGATTAGGCCTAGAGGACGAAGAGGTTACCGTTAGCAGTCTTTTGGCCGAATTGCCGGAGAATTTAAAATTAGCAGGTGAAGAGTTGGTGAAAGAATTATCTTTTGTTTTGGCTGAGGTTTCCCAACTCAATAAAACTAATAATGAATTACTGGAAGCTTCCCTTCGTTTTATCAATTACAGTATTCAACTTTTTACCCAAAGCGGCAGTGCCGGCCATCTCTACGATAAAGATGGTAAAATGCCGGAAAAAGAAATTAACCGAAGTTTTTTAGATCGAAAAGCCTAAAGGTAGGTGTTTTTAGTGGTAACAACATTCTGGGGAATAGAAGTAGGTTCAAGGGCTTTACGCACCCAGCAGAAGGCTCTTGACACAACCGGTCATAATATAGCTAATGCCAATACCAGGGGATATACAAGGCAGCAGGCCATTATGAGTCCCACCTCTCCTTATACCATGCCCGGCTTTTTTAGTCCGGCAAGCGCGGGGCAAATGGGAACAGGGGTTTATGTTCAAGAGATAAGAAGGATAAGAGATCAGTTTATTGATTTGCAAATCCGCAACGAATTAGAGTCTTTGGGCTATTGGGAGCAGAAGAGCACGTACCTAGAAAAAATTGGGGTAATTTTTAACGAACCCTCCGATTCAGGGCTTCGTTCGGTTTTTACCAAGTTTTTTAATGCTCTGCACAACCTGGCCAGTAATGCCGATGATCCTACAACCAGAACCTTGGTTATCGAACAGGGCCGGGCAGTGGCGGAAACCTTTAACCATATGACCCGTCAGTTTAGGGATACGGTTATGGCCGTGGATTCTACGCTAAAGGCGAAGATTAACGAAATTAATTCCTATGCCAGGCAGATAAGGGATTTAAACGAACAAATTATTAGAATTGAAAATGCCGGCGACAGGGCCAATGACCTGCGGGATAAGCGGGACGTTCTTTTAGATGATTTAGCCAAATTGATTTCCATAGATTACATGGAAATGGAAGACGGTTCTGTTTTGGTCAGTACCGGAGGCCGTTCCCTGGTCCAGGGGGTTTATTATAAAGAATTGGAATTAAAAATTTATGATTCCGGAGATTTAAAGGGGCAGCCCAGGATTGTTTGGAAGGATTCGGGGGAGGATTATCGCTTTGTCAATGTTAAATCTTCTTCCAAGAGTGGTTACGCCCAGGGTAGTGCCTTATCCGGAACAATTACGGTTGATGATACTAATAATGTTTTTTCTCTCATTGTGGATGGGGTTACCAGAAGTATTACTATTCCAAATGGTGATTACGATTCTGATGATGAGACTGCGATGAATAATTTGGCCGATCTTTTAACTGATGAAATAAATAATACTTATG
>DUMD01000140.1 GCA_012840065.1 Clostridia bacterium | reverse complement strand
TTACCCCAAAAGCCCCAGACCAATCTCCAGCCGGGACAGAAGGAAGAAATAACCCCCCAGCTGAAAGCGGATCCGGTGGAAGAAAATATTAACGGGGTGGATGTGGAAAAAGATTTTAATTTAACTGAAGAGGCCGAAAAAGAAGGTTATACGGAACAGGATTTACTTATTCCCCAGGAAGAGGTGGAAAAGTACCGGGAAGAAATCAAGAGGGGAGAAGTAATCCCTTTGGATAAAAAAGGGGGGAATTCTGACAACCAGGGACAGGTGAATAATTCTGCCAATGGGGAAAATGTTTCTCAACAGGCCCAGCTTCCTCAGGTAGAAGTGGTTAAGGAATTTGCCACCGCCCTTCCCCAGGGAGTAATTAAAGAATTGCGCTATACTAATTACCCCATTTCCTATGATTATGTGTTAATTACCAAGCCGGACGTGAATATCCGTAAAGAACCAAACACCAGGGCGGAGGTAATTTCTACCGGGGAATTATACGAAAAAATCAACCTCCTTCAGCAGGTTAAAGGGGAATCTGTAAATGGATCAGATGTTTGGTACCGGATTTTCTGGAAAAATGATGATCAAGTCCAGCATGGTTTTGTCTTTGGCGGCGGGGCCGAACCAAGGAGTTTCCAGTTTGATAAAATGCTCAAGGCCATCAATGATTTAAAGGCAGAGGTGGACAACAATCAAACCGCTTTTGTTTTTAATTATAAGAACAGAAATGGCATGCCCCCTCAATACCAGGGAAAGGATGTTGATCCCAACGGGAATGTACGGAGTCAAAGTGCTCCCGGTTATGTCAGCACTGATCCCAATAGCGATTTCAGATATTTTCCGGACGGGATGCTGGTTACTGTTTTAGGGGAGGATGAAAATTTTTATCGGGTAAAAAGCTTAAGTTTTCCGGGAGAATACTGGATTCCTAAAGCCTACATTTCCTTTTGGAATTCCATCCAGAATTTGACCCAGGTTATCGTGGTGGACCGTAAGAATCAAAACCAGGCTACTTTTGAAAATGTCAACGGCAGCTGGAAAATGATTTCTTATACTTTCTGTACCACCGGCCTGCCCGGGGAATACAGTCTAGAAACTCCTCTGGGTGCTTATATGGCAATTGAGAAAAAGGATAGATTCTTTTATACCGCCGAGGGCAGTGACCAGATTGCCGGTTATGCCCCTTATGCTATTAGATTTTCTGCTGGGGGATATATTCACGGGGTGCCGGTGGCCTATGAGAAGAAGGATGGGGAAGAGGTTGACCCGGGGTTGATAGAATATCTCTATACTATTGGAACGACTCCCCGTTCCCATAAGTGCGTCCGGAATTTCACCAGCCATGCTCTCTTCCTCTACAATTGGGCCCAGATCGGCAATTGTGCTGTAGTTGTTATTGAATAATTAGTACTGATTAGCTGTGCTGAACTAAAATTTTCGGCACAGCTTTTCTTCTGGCACAAGTTTTAACGAAATGTTTAACTAATGTTTAACTTTATCTTGGCAGGAATTAGCAGAAAAAAAGCAAATAGAGTCTAATACTAGGGGTTAGGAGGTGATTTTTTGTCGACAACGTATTTAAGTAGGGATTTTTATGAGCAGGTTTACAGGTTGGTTAACGACAGTATTATTGTGATTGATAAGGAGACAGGCAAAATTGTTGCGGCTAACCCTAAAGCTTATCATATCTACGGATATACTGAACCGGAACTGATCGATATGGATATTAAAGAGCTAACCATAGAATCTTCTGTTCAAGTTCGGCAGATCATGGACAAAGTGGCAGCAAGCAGTAAGGGCTGTACTTTTCAAACCAAGCATAAAAAGAAAAACGGTACGGTAATGGATGTGGAAATAAATTCCCAGCTTTTTGTTTCAGGAAATAAAGAATTTTTTCTAAATGTGATTAGAGATATTTCCATGGAGAAACAGTTTTGCCGGGACTTAGAGCTGGCTAGAACTATGCAGAAGAATTTAATGCCGGAGGAAAGTTCTCCCGAGCCTAATTTCAATTTTTCCTTTTTTTATCAGCCTTTACTCCATGTAAGCGGAGACATGTATGATTATGTGTATTTGAATGATGACTGCCTGGTTTTTTTGCTGGTAGATGTGATGGGACATGGAATACCGGCAGCTTTATATACAGCAGCGGTAAAGCTTTTTTTTAGGGATAAAATCCGCAAATGCCATTTCCCCTCAGAATTCCTATCTAAATTGAACCGCTATTTTAACCACAATGTGGACGAATTAGGGATTTTCATGGGAGCCATTTGCCTCTTTTTGGATGTCAAAAACGGTATTGTTCTCTGTTCTAACGGGGGGATAAACGAATTTATCCTTTTCGATTCCCAACAGGGAAAATGCCAGCTTATTGAAAATAAGGGTCCTTACATAGGCATGTTTGGCAATAGTTGTTACGTAGACTATGGTTTAAAACTAAATCCCGGGGATCAGTTATATTTATATACCGACGGACTGGTAGATTTAAGAGATGTAAATGACAGGATGAATCCCCAAGAGCTTTTATGCCAACTGGTTGTTAAAAACAGCAAAATCAACGCAGATCAGTTATTTGCTGAGTATTTAAACCGGCTTTCCTCTTTTGCCGATAGGCGGGAAATAATTAAAGACGATGTAACATTACTTAAAATTGAGTATAATTGTGTTTAAAAGCCAAGAAATATTAAAAAGTTTCTAGCGGGGGACAAAAATGCGCACTTTTAAATATGTGATCTTGTATTTACTGATTATTCAATTGGTCTTGCCCCTTTTGGTTCCACTGGAGGCGGTTTATAATTTCAGAATGGACTATGAAATCGTCAAGGACAGAATAGAGGATATTGACCCGGTTTTGGAACAGATAAGCAAGACAATTAAAGAAAAAAAACAGGAGGATTATCTGATTATTTTGGGAGATTCGGTTGCTTACAGCGGGCCCGGCGGCCCGGAGCAATCCATCTCTTTTTATTTGAGTCAACTGGCAGAGAAAGAGGGAAAAGAGCTGCCTGTTTATAACCTTGCTCTCCCGGCTATGCAGGCCGGCGATCTTTATACCATGCTGCTTAAACTGCAGGAATATGGGATTTCAACTGATAAGTTGATTATCAATCTTATTTATAGCGGCTTTGTGGCCAGGAAGCCCGATCCTCCCTGTGTTTTTTGGTTGGCTGGGGAATTGAAAAGGTTAGACCCCACTGCCTATGAGACGGTGAGAAAAAATCTGGCTGCCAATAACAGGGTGGACACCGGTTGGAAAGCATTTAGCCGGCAGCTTTCCGCTTTTATCTTCCGAAAAGTAAATATCTTCAAATATAAGGATTATTTGGCCAGAAAAATACTTGCTCCTATCGAGCAGCCTAAAGGGGAGGATCCCACTTTGGGCCGGCCCTGGTTTGAAAAGGAGTTTTTGCCGGATTTGCTCCAACAACCGGAATACCAGAAGGCCTTCTCCGACCAGGCCTTTATCATGGATGAAACCAATCCCCAAATTTATTTCTTGCAAAAAATAATTTCCCGGCAGCAAGATAAGAAGACCCTTATTTTTTTAGCTTCTGTGAATAGGGAGCTAATGCAGGATAATGTAGAAAAAGCGGGATACAAAAAAAATCTGGAATTAATCGATCAATTTTTTGCAGAAAAACCTGTGGCCTACCTCAACCTCCATGATGCCATTCCCAATGAACTATTTTCCGACCACTTACACCTCATTCCGGAAGGCTATCAATATTTGGCGGAAATCCTCTGGGGGCAGGCCAAGGCCATGGGGATGTTAGAATAAGAACTGGGGAGGAAAAAGAATGGTTTTTCAGAGTCTGGAGTTTTTACTCCTTTTAGTCCTAACCCTAATTGTTTACTATCTTTGGCCTAAAGGCAGGCTTTATTGTTTGGCCATTGCCAATGCCTTTTTTTATGGGGTGGGCGGCCTTGGTTACCTGGTCTTATTTTTTCTTTTAGCCTTAATTACTTATTTTTCTTCCCTCCACCTTAAGGGAAAGAGGGGCAAAATTTTTTTCTTACTGGCTCTTGGGTTAAATTTGGCCAATTTGCTTTTTTTTAAATACTCCCTTTTTATTTTAAACAACCTGGAGCGCTTTCTAGGACTTAGCTTTGGTTATCAAAACAGCGTCCTGACCCGTCTGGTTTTACCCCTGGGAATTTCTTTTTACACTTTCCAAATCATTGCCTATTTGGTGGACATAAGGAGAGATAGGCTTGCTCCCTGCAGATCCTTCCTTCTCTTTTGGGTTTTTGTTTCCTTTTTTGCTCTGGTAAGTTCAGGCCCCATTATGAGGGGAGAAAAATTACTTCCCCAGTTGGAAAGAGTGAAAGAACAGCCTTTTAACAGTCGGCAATTTAAATCCGGTCTTTATTTATTAGGACTGGGCCTGAGCAAAAAAATACTCTTTGCTGATCTTCTCAGTCCCCGGGTAGCGGCTTATTTTTCTTCAGCTCCTTATTTAAATTCCTATCAAGCCTGGCTGGCTGCTTACTTATTTACTTTTCAGCTTTATTTTGATTTTTCCGGCTATAGCGATATGGCCTTGGGAATCGGCCGTTTGTTTGGCCTTCATTTAACCCGGAACTTCTCTTCCCCCTATCTTAGTGCCAACCCCACCGATTTTTGGAAAAGGTGGCATATCAGCCTGTCCAGCTGGATTAGAGACTATATTTACATTCCCCTGGGTGGATCCAAAAAAGGTTTGTCCCGTCAGCTTATTTACCTTTTTATTGCTATGACTGTTTCCGGTTTCTGGCATGGGGCGGCTTGGACTTTCATTATTTGGGGAATGTACCATGGTATTCTTTTAATTGCCCATAAATTATATCTGGTTATGAAAAAAAGATTTTCCTTTTTCCCAAAAGGAGGAAGGATTTATCACCTGGCTTCCGTTTTTATTTTTTTTCACCTGACAGTTATCGGTTGGGTTTTCTTTAGGGCTCAGGGGCTGACCAATGCTCTTCTTATCCTTAAGAAAATGCTCCTGGTTAATCACTTTAGCCCGTCCGATTTTCGCCCCCTGGGGCTGGGCCTGGTGGCCTTTTTCTACCTTCTTCATCTGGGTGAGTTTTGGTTAAGGAAAAATCAAGAAAAATTTTTCCAATTTTGGCAGCAGAAACTGCCGGCTCCTCTAAGGGCTTTAGCCTATACCCTTGTTTTACTGGTCTTAATCCTCTTTACTAAAGGGACGGAAAGCGGTTTTATCTATGCCCAGTTTTAGCGGGTTTGTAGGTTAGCCAGAAAAAAGCAAACAGGAGAGTTTGACTCCTGTTTGCTTATTTAAATTTAACCAGATAGGTTTTATATTCCTCCTGAAAACCTTTTTCCAAAGGCTTATTATAGGTGATGCTGAATAATAAATGTTTTCCATCCGGGGACCAGAAGGGACCAGAAATAGTTTCGTATTTGATTTTAGCCAATTGGATTTTTCCGTTCTGGCCCTCCACCACTAAAGTGGCGGTCTGGTTCTTCCCGGCCTTGCTCTGGTTGGTCAGATAGGCCAGTCGGCCATCGGCCGATACATTAAGTTTACTGCTGTTTTTAATGGGAATAAGTTTGTGGTTGCTGCCGTTTAAGTTGACAAATACATAACTGGAAGGGGTATTACCCCCGTCATTAATCTGGCAAACCGCTGTTGTATGATCCACTATTTGAATCCCTTGGATAAAAACTCCGTCGTCCGCAGAGGTGATAAGTTGATAACTGTCATCTCTTAAATCTGCTACTGCTAAATCAGAACGGTAACCGGAGGAAGAAGCGGCAGTTCCATCTTTTTTTACTGCTGCTTTGGTTGTAAATAAAATTCTGTCATTGTCTATCCAGCCTGCCTGGGTGGTAAGAAAATACCCTTCTAAACTTGTATTGACCCGTTTAATGCCGCTTGTTTTTAAGTCGTAAACCATGAAAAGGGAATCCCATTCCTTTTCTAACCAAAAAAGCAGTTTGCTGCTGTCGGGGGACCAGATCCCGCCGGCTAAATTGCCCTGGAAAGACTGGTTTTGTTGAGGTTGAAACCATCGTTTGGAACTTCCATCCAAAGAAACAATGTTTATTCCCTGCTCATTCAGATAAGATATGTATTTCCCGTCCGGGGAATGGTGGCTCTGCCAGGAAGTAACTTTTAAAGTCTTATAGCTAAAATTATTAGCATTGACTAACACAGGTCTTGTACCGGTTTGCCCGTAAAACCTGCTATTATCCAACCAGGCCTGGGCTAAAAAATATTTAGGCATTCCCTTTACTTCTCTAAGCTGAGCAATTTTTTTCCCTTCACTTAATAATTCTACAGGTTGTTCCTTGGCGGGATTATTTTCGCTGACTTTTTTTTCTTCCGCTAGGACAACTAGACTTTTTTCCGTGCACTTGTCCTTGTAATAAGCCTTAACGGTGATTTTATATTCTGTGTTGGTAAGGGGGAGGGAGTATTCTGCCGACCAGCCATCCTCTCCTTTTTCATCTACCCAAAAGCTCTCTCCCAAACTCTCTTCGCCAGCAGGTGCAATAAAAAAATCTACCCTTTCCGTTTCCACTGCATCTACCGTAATTTTTATAGCCGGTTCTACCAAAACCACTTCTTCTCTAGTTCCCAGTTGGGGAGTGACGGAGAGGGAATTGATGATAGGCTCTTTGTCGTCCGCTGGGGTAGCTTGTGGTTTGTTAACGCATCCGCTGCTTACCGCCAAAATAACTAATAAAAGCAGAACTTTGGAAAAACGATTTTGCAATTTTTCTCCCTACTTTCTTGTTCCTGACAAAATGTGGAAATTGCCGATAAAACACCTTAAAATTTAATTCGCTGAAAATTAGATGATTCCTGCTAAAAATTTATACTCAATCCCCTTGTTGTTTTTTTCTCAAAAGGAAGTTATACTTAAGATAAAGGATAATTTTAGATGTTAATAATTTTACATGTTAAAGGAGAGCTTGAACGTTATGCCAAGGCCACCAAAAGCAAGACATGTGGAATTCTTGCCGGAAGTAACTTTTTTTAAACCTGCTGGTATTCCTCTACGGGAATTAGAGGAAGTGATTTTGACCATAGAGGAATTGGAAGCGATCCGTTTAAAGGATTTGGAAAATTTAGAACAGGGCCAATGCGCTGAAAAAATGAATATTTCCCGGCCTACCTTCCAACGGGTTTTGGGTTCTGCCAGAACCAAAATTGCTCTGGCTTTAGTGGAAGGTAAGGCAATTAGAGTGGAGGGCGGTAATTACAAACTAACCGAACAATATTGCCGCTGTCTAAGCTGCAAGCAGGAGTTTGAGATCCCCGGGGGCCAGTGTTTAAAAGACCTCCGCTGTCCAAACTGTAATGCCAAAGAGCTTGAACGTTTGAATAATCGGGGAGAAATAATTGAGAATTGTGGGAGTAGTAAATAAAATAAGAGATAAATTTTATCTTTAGCAGAAAACAGACTGGGAAACAAAAAATCACCCGAAGCTTTGGGTGATTTTTTCACTGTGCAGAGGGGATCAAGGATAAGTAAGGGGTGAGACTAAAAATGAATTCTCATTTCCAACCTACTTATAAACGTGCTTTAATTCTCAAAAGCTTAAGAAAATTAAGCAAGTATAATCCCACTGCAGAGGATATTAGAAATTTAATCCAAGAAAGAGGTTTTGATATCGGCCTTTCCACCGTTTACCGCAATTTAAATACCCTGGAAAAATTAGGAATTGTAAAAAAGAGAAAGCTTGGTACGGAGGCTGCCCGTTATTATTTAGTTGACCGCAAGGGGTCCTAGCTTCTTACCAGAACATAAAGGGGTAGGAGACCATCCTGCCCCTCTAAGTTGCTGACTTATCGCAGCAGGCCAAGTAAACAGTTAAAAGATTATTATTCATGGTTACATAAGCTGCTACAATGATCACCAGGAAAAACAGAAGGTAAGTTTCCCGGGAATAACCGCAGCATTGGATAGTAACTGATTTTTTGAAAAACCACATAATGATCTCCTTCCCCGGTTTTTTCTCATTAATTAATTATAAGAATTTTCACAGCAACAGTTCAAGATAAGGCAAATTAGGAAGAGTAAAAGAAGGAGAATAACCCAATCCAACCAGTCGTTTCTGTCAATTACCGGTAAAAAGGGAAAGCAAGGTCTGCCGGTTCCCATAAAAAAACCTCCTTTCTTTTTGCACATGCTAACAGATTAAAATTAAGACTTCGGAGTTGTTTTAATACATAATATTCAAGAAATAGAGAAAATGTCAGCTTAAAAATAAAAATAATTAGGAAACACCTAAGAAAGGCCTGCTGAAAAAAGAATTTTGACCGAAGGAATTTCTCAAGCTATAATAAGAAAGAATATCTTTTAGTAGTTAATGGGCAGGTGATTGGATGATACGGGCGTTAAGCCTGCTTTCCGGAGGCTTAGACAGCATGCTGGCTGTTAAAATCCTTCAGGAACAGGGAATCGAAGTTATCGGAATAACTTATACTACTCCTTTTTTTGGTTCCTCTAAGGCGGAAGAAGCAGCTAAACAGCTGGGGATTGACCTAAAAATCATTGATCTTACAGAAGCGCATTTGGATGTGGTGAAACTTCCTAAACATGGTTACGGGAGATTTGTTAACCCCTGTATTGACTGCCATGCCTTGATGATCAGAAAGGCGGGGGATTTATTGGAAGAGCTTTCTGCCCACTTTATTTCTACGGGGGAGGTCTTGGGACAGAGGCCCAAATCCCAAAATTATAGAGCTCTGCGCCTTGTGGAGGAAGAATCCGGTTATCCCGGCCTGGTGGTAAGGCCTTTATCCGGCAAACTGCTTCCTCCCACTATTCCCGAAAAGGAAGGCTGGATTGACCGGGAGAAACTCTTGGATATTTCTGGCCGTTCCCGGAAAAGACAAATGGCCTTAGCTGAATACTATGGTATAAAAGAATATCCCAGTCCTGCCGGGGGCTGTCTTTTGACGGAACAAGTTTTTGCTATCCGCCTGAAGGACGTTATGAATACTCAGGAAAACTGGGGAGTTAATGAGGTGGAACTTTTAAAAGTGGGCCGGCACTTGCGTTTAAGCCCCAAAACTAAACTAATTGTCGGCAGGAATCAGGAAGAAAATAAGCGCTTGGAAATGTTGGCCAAGCCCGAGGATTTGCTAATTAGAGCCGCCGCCTTCAAGGGACCCACTGCTATTTTAAGGGGCCCGGCCGAGGAAAGGGAAGATTTCATAAAACAGGCGGCTGCTATTACGGCCCGCTACGGCAAAGGCAAAGAGGAAGAAGAGCTGGAAATGAAATATTATCATCCTTCCGGTCCGGTTCAGAAAATCATAGTTAAACCTGCCCGGGATGAAGAGATAAAACCCCTTCTGATTAATTAATAATAGACTTGGTCTAATTTGATCTGGAAAATGTATAAAAATTATTTTTTTCGTTTGCTCTTCCTCATCTTTGGCTTGTTTATCTATGCCTTTGGACTTGTCCTCATGCTTAAATCTGCCTTGGGGCCCAGTCCCTGGGATGTTTTTCATCTAGGCCTAGCCAATTATACCAGTCTGTCCTTGGGGCAAATAAACCAGCTAATGGGGCTAATCATTATTTTTTTCAGCTGGTTTTTGGGGGTAAAACCCGGGGTGGGTACCCTTTGCAATATGTTTTTCATCGGTTTTTTTATGGATTTATTTTTACACTCCGGTTTTCCGCCGGAACCTGGGAGTTTTGCAGGGAGAATTATTTTTCTAATTTCAGGTACGGTAATCATCGGTTTGGCCACGGCTATTTGTATTGTTGCTAATTTAGGCACCGGCCCCCGGGACAGCTTGATGCTGGCTTTGCATCAGAAAACCGGTTTGCGCCTGGGTTTAATCAGGAGCTTACTGGAACTTGCGGTAGTAATTTCGGGGACCTTATTAAAAGGGGGGCCCGGCTTTGGAACTCTCTTTTTTACCCTGGCTATTGGCCCTTTTGTGGAAGTCATGCTGGCTGTCCTGAAAAGGCTTATTGATCTAATCTGGTTAACAGAATTCTTTGAACAAGAACAGCTCTAGAAAATTTCAGGGCTGTTTTTTTTATGTCTTTTTTTCCTTAACTGTTAGGAGGTGCATAAAAACTCCTCAATGGGGCAAATTTAAGGACAGACAAGTTTAAAAATCTCATTAAGTTTTGTCCTGATGAGGAGGGAAGAAAGTGAAAAAGAAAAAACTTCTGCTTTTGCTCATAATTGCCCTGGTCTTTACCGGCTTTTGTTTTTATGGGGATAACGGCTTTTTAGCCCATGCCTTTACGGGCAGGATTTTAAAATTAGGTAGTCGGGGGGATGATGTGGCCCAGTTGCAGAGGCGCTTGACCCAACTTGGCTATTCGGTTGCGGTGGATGGGGTTTTTGGTCCCCAGACGGAGAGGGCAGTAAAATCCCTGCAAAGTGATTGGGGCTTGAAGGTGGACGGCATAGTGGGTCCCCAGACTTTAAGCGCCATGACGGGAGGCGGCCAAGGGAGAAATGTGCCTGCCAACAATACGGCTTCCCGGGGTGTTTCCCGCAGTGACGACCTTCACCTTTTGGCCCGGGTTATTTACGGGGAAGCCCGGGGGGAAAGCTATGAAGGCCAGGTTGCCATAGGGGCTGTTGTTTTGAACAGAGTAAGACATCCTTCTTTTCCCAATTCCATTGCCGGAGTTATTTACCAGCCAGGTGCTTTTACGGCCGTAAGTGACGGCCAAATTAACCTTACCCCTAATGAACAGGCCTATCGAGCGGCCCAGGATGCTTTGAACGGATGGGACCCCACCGGGGGAGCTATTTATTATTGGAACCCGGCCACAGCCACTTCCCGTTGGGTCTGGTCCCGGCCCATAATAAAACAAATTGGTAAACACGTCTTTGCCCGCTAAGGTTTGGAAGGAGGTAGAGTTTAGTGCGGAAAAGCTGGTGGTTGCTAGGAGGATTAGTCTTAGTTTTAGCTGTGGCAGGCTTTTGGGGCTATCGGCAGAGCAAACGGCTGGAACAGCTACAAGCCAGGGTTGAAGCCGAGTATCAGCGCTCCTTTTTTACCCTGGTGGGCCATGTGGAAAGCCTGGATACCAGACTGGCTAAAGCCCAAATTGCAGGTTCCACCGAGCAGACCCTGGTTAATCTTTCAGAAATCTGGCGGCATGCCTATGCCGCCCAAGAAGCCATGAATAGCTTGCCGGTGGCCCATGAATCCCTGAGCCGGACGGGAAAATTCCTTACCCAGCTGGCGGATTATACCTTTGTTCTGGCT
Source organism: Clostridia bacterium (assembly GCA_012840065.1). Taxonomy (GTDB): domain Bacteria; phylum Bacillota; class DUMD01; order DUMD01; family DUMD01; genus DUMD01. The sequence goes on along the minus strand of DUMD01000140.1, from coordinate 19,148 downwards.
AAACAAATTGCGGCAGGAAAGGGAATTAGCGATAAGGATGCGGAACAGCTGGCCCAGCTTCAACAACAGTCCATTTATTTGAGCGGTGAGCTGCATCAGATCCAACAAAGGCTGAGCGATGAACGACTGACCTGGACGAAAATAGCCCAGACGGTAAAACAGGAAATAGGAGACAGCAGAGGGACTCCTAGTTTTGACGGCTTTAGCAAGATCGAAAAACAAATGCTGGATTATCCTGCTTTAGTTTATGACGGCCCTTTTTCGGAACATATTAGGAAGGAGCCCAGAGCCCTGCCTGAACAAGTGGTTTCTCCCGAACAGGCTAAGGAAATTGCCCAAAAATTTATCGGTGATGGGAAAAACTACGATATTCAGCTAAGTGAGAATCAGAATACGGCAGGAATTGTTCCCTCCTACAGCCTTCAAATGAATCCTAGCCAGGCCCAGCCTGATGGAAGCGGGAGAATTAGTCTGGATATCAGCAAACGGGGCGGATTGGTGGTTTGGATGATTAAAGACCGTACCTCCAGCGGTCAAAACCTCAGCCTGGAACAGGCTCAGAAGATCGGCAAAGAATTCCTGGCCCAGCGGGGCTATTCTAATATGGAAGTCACTTCCGGTTTGATCTACGCCAATATTGCCACCCTTTCCTATGTGGCAACGGTGGGTGATATTCTCATTTATCCTGATCTGGTTAAGGTTAAAGTGGCTTTAGATAATGGGGAAGTCATTGGTTTTGAAGCACTTAATTATATTATGTCCCATACGGAACGGAACTTGCCCAGCCCGGCCATCAGCGTGGAAGAAGCCAGGGCTAGGGTAAACAGTAAACTCTTGGTGGATCGGGAGCGTCTGGCCCTCATTCCTTTGGAAACCATGGATGAGGTTTTGTGCTACGAGTTTAGAGGCAGGATGAACGGGGATGAATTTTTAGTTTATATCAATGCCCTGGACGGCAGTGAAGAACAAATCCTCCGCCTGGTCAGAACGAATGAAGGTGTAATTGGAATTTAAGTAGAAAAGATTCCGACCCCTGCTTGACCGGCGGGGGTTTTTCCTATTTCCCGGAAGATGGTCTTTAGCTCGGCTTGGAAAAATAAAAAAGGAAATTCCGGCCGGATAGAGAACTTAAAATAAGTTGTCTTTTAAAAAGGAAGTGGTAATGATGAAAGAAAGGGAAAAAGAAAAAATCAGCCTGGTCCAGATTTTCTGGACTTTTTTCCGGATCGGCGCCTTTACCTTCGGCGGGGGATATGCCATGATCCCGTTGATTGAGGCGGAGGTGACCGAGAAAAAGAGGTGGTTTACGAAAGAGGAGATTATAGACATTATTGCCATTTCCCAATGCAGTCCAGGGGCTATTGCCATCAATTCCGCAACCTATCTTGGTTACCAACTTGCCGGCCGGCCTGGCTCCCTTGCAGCTATCCTGGGAGTGGTTTTGCCTTCATTTATAATTATCCTGATTATTGCCCTGGTTTTTACCAGGATCCAGGACAACCCCTTTGTGCAGCTGATTTTTAAAGGCTTAAGACCGGCGGTGGTTGCCCTGGTCTTTAATGCTGCCCTTAATTTTTCCCGCCGTTCTTTAACTGGTATCAAGACTATTTTCATGGCAGTTTCCGCCCTAATTATTTTTCTTGTTTTTCCTAGAGTTCACCCCGGCTTTCTGCTCTTGGCCGGCGGCCTTTTAGGTTATTGGACCCTGGGAGGGAAGAATCAAGAAAGGAAGAATAAATAATGGTTTATCTGCAATTATTCTGGAGTTTTTTGAAAATCGGTTTTTTTAGTTTCGGCGGTGGTTATGCCATGCTTCCCCTTATCCAGCAGGAAATAATTACCGGCCGGGGCTGGCTGACTTCAGATGTTTTTCTGGACATAATTGCTGTTTCTGAAATTACTCCCGGACCGGTGGCTATTAACTCTGCCACCTTTGTGGGTTATAAAGTGGCTGGAGTAATGGGTTCTGCCCTGGCTACTCTGGGGGTGGTCCTGCCTTCCTTTTTAATCGTGACTTTGCTTGCCTTTTTGATGAAAAAATTTGGTCAAATTACCGGGGTTCAGAGGGTCATTGGCGGGCTCAGGCCGATTATTGTGGCCTTAATTGCTTCTGCTGCCCTTTCTTTGGGAAGATCAGCCCTCGTTGATTTCCGGAGCTGGCTGATTGCCATTAGCACTTTTTTGACCATTAGATTTACTAAGCTTCATCCCATTCTTGTTATCCTGCTGGCTGCCCTGGCCGGAGTGGTTTTATTTAGTTTTTAACCACTGCTACTGTTTACTTATTGTACGAATATTCTGACCTTGCTGGAACTGGCAGATTTAATTGACAATGACTGAAAACTTGTGTTATTCTTATCTATGGCCTGATAGATTATTTTTACTTCTTTTGGCAAGAATCGGGGAAAGGAGATGAGTCTGGATAAGGATAGTCAGCTATTTACAGCGGGGCCTTTAACCGATTTAAATTTTAAAATGAAGGTATTTAGAAGAAAGGAGAGTTACAGTAATGGAAAGCTTGCTTATTCTTGCACCAATCGGGGCTATAGTAGCTCTGCTTTTCGCTATTTATCTGGCTTTTTCCATCATCAAGAAAAATGACGAAGGTTCGCCGGATGTAGTCGAAATCGCAGAGGCAATCAGAGAAGGAGCCCGGGCTTACTTGAAACGGCAGTACAAGGGTGTGGCTATCTTTTTTATCGTTATTTTTGTAATTTTACTTATTATGTCTTTCATGGGTTATTTAGCCAAACCTGTACCCTTTGCCTTTATTACAGGCGGTATTTTCTCCGGTTTGGCAGGCTTTTTCGGCATGACCATTGCTACAAATTCCAGTGCCCGGACTGCTATGGCTGCTCGGGATAGTTTAAATAAAGGCTTGCGGGTGGCCTTTTCCGCTGGGGCGGTCATGGGATTGGTGGTAGTCGGTCTTGGTCTTTTAAATCTCAGTATTTGGTACTTTGCTTTAAATGCAGCCTATGCTGATCTTCCGGATCTGGAACGGATCCAAAATGTTACCAGTATTATGCTGACTTTGGGAATGGGGGCCAGCTCCATGGCTTTATTTGCCCGGGTTGGCGGCGGTATCTTTACTAAAGCTGCTGACGTTGGAGCTGACCTGGTAGGTAAAGTAGAGGCAAACATTCCAGAGGATGACCCCCGGAATCCTGCAGTTATTGCCGATAACGTAGGGGATAACGTAGGTGACGTTGCCGGGATGGGGGCTGACCTCTATGAGTCCTATCTAGGTTCTATTATTGCTACTTCAGCTCTGGCTGTTTCTGCCGGTCTGGGGGTAGCTGGTGCTACTGCTCCCTTAATCATCGCTGGTGTTGGTATTTTATGTTCTATTGTAGGTACCTTTTTTGTTAAGACCACGGAGGATGCGGATCAGGCTAAACTTTTAGGCGCCCTCCGTCGGGGGACAATTACCAGCAGTGTTCTGGTTGCAATTTTGGCTTTCTTCCTGGTGAGAGGTTTATTGGGTGTTGAAAATATAGGAGTTTATTGGGCGGTATTGTCCGGTTTAGTAGCGGGAATCATAATCGGTAATGTTACCGAATACTATACTTCCGATCAATATAAACCAACGAGAAATATTGCGGCTTCTTCTGCTACCGGTCCGGCCACCGTTATTATCAGTGGGATTGCCGTAGGGATGTCCTCCACAGTGGTTCCTGTTGTTGTAGTGGCAGCTTCTATTTTAATCAGTTTCTTCCTGGCCGGCGGCAGTCAGAATTTCAATATGGGTCTTTACGGAATTGCTATTTCTGCCGTAGGTATGCTGAGTACCCTGGGAATTACCCTGGCAACCGACGCTTATGGCCCGGTTGCGGACAATGCCGGCGGAATTGCGGAAATGACCCATCAGCCTTCCTTTGTGCGGGATCGGACTGATGCACTGGATGCTCTGGGCAATACTACCGCCGCTACCGGTAAAGGTTTTGCCATTGGTTCTGCAGCCTTGACGGCTTTAGCTTTGATCGCTTCCTTTATTGACCAGGTTAACTTAATTGCTGTAAGGGAAAATATACCTTTAGAATGGGATTTAAGCCTTATTAATCCTAAAGTTTTGGTTGGCCTTTTCATCGGGGCTATGCTGCCCTTCCTCTTTAGTGCCATGACCATGGAGGCAGTAGGCCGGGCAGCCCAAAAGATAGTTATGGAAGTGCGGAGACAATTTAAAGAAATTGCCGGTTTGATGGAGGGTACTGCCAAACCGGATTATGCAAGTTGCGTGGATATTTGTACCAAGGCGGCCCAAAAAGAAATGCTTCCCCCTGCATTAATTGCCATTATTTCTCCCATCGTTGTTGGTTTGATTGTAGGGGTTGAGGGAGTAGCCGGTCTATTAGGAGGGGCAACTGCTTCCGGGTTCCTGCTGGCTATTATGATGTCCAATGCCGGCGGCGCCTGGGATAATGCTAAAAAATATATTGAAGGTGGAGCATATAACGGTAAAGGTTCTGACAACCATAAAGCTGCTGTAACCGGCGATACCGTCGGTGACCCCTTCAAGGATACTTCCGGACCGTCCGTAAACATCTTAATTAAACTTATTTCCATGGTAGCAATTGTTTTTGCTGCCCTTATTCTCCAAAACTCACTGCTGTAAAAGCAAACTCCCCTGTCCTTTTGGACAGGGGAGTTTTTTATCTGTCAAGATTAAAGGGGAGTTCCCACCATTTCTTATCTCCGGTCTGTTCCCTAAACTTGAAGAATTCTTCCCACCAGCTGCCAAGGCCGTGAAGGTTGCATTTGCTGTAAGGGGCCGTACCTTCAATAAATAATTCTTCATAGGTGTTTGGACAAAAAGCCCCGGCCGCCTTTAGGCTTTCCCGACATAATTTAACTCTTACTATCCCTGAGGGCTGGCTAAAATCCCGGGCGGGCTTATCCGCCAGAGCTTGGTTGATAAAGCGGGCCCAGAGGGGAGCAGCCAGGCTTCCCCCACCGGGTAACCCCTTTTCCTGATGGTCATAACCGGCATAAACCACTGCCACCAGATCCGGGGTATAGCCCACAAACCAGGAATCCTTTCCCTCTTGAGTTGTTCCGGTTTTTCCTGCAGCCGGTCTCGTCAGGATATTCCCTGCAGCTGCTGCCGTACCCCCTGGCCGGAGGGGCTCCTTTAAAGCATCGGTAAGCAGGTAGGCCACTCTTTCATCCAAGACCCTTTCTCTTTTAAGTTGTTGGCTGCGGTCAAGAATGGTTTTCCCTTCCTTATTTTTAACCTCTAAATAAAAGCGGGGTTTGATCCGGTAGCCTCCATTGGCAAGGGGGACAAAGCCGGCGGCCATTTCCATGGGGGAGACCTCTGCAGTTCCCAGAGCCAGGGAGAGGGTTGGCGTTATGGGGCTGGTAATGCCCATTTTTTTTGCCATACTCACAGTTAATTCCGGTCCCAGCCGGTTGTTCAATTCCACCGCCGCCACATTACAAGACTCTTTAATGGCTTCCCGGAGGGTAAGGGGCCGGTTGTGATAGCCGTTATGATCCCTGGGACTGTATTGTTGTCCCCCGGCCAGGGTATAGTTTTGGGGTTTACATTCTATTTGGTCTGCCAGGGTATAGGAAGTGCTCAAAGCAGCGGCATAGAGGAAAGGCTTAAAAGCCGAGCCGGGCTGGCGTTTGGCCTGGACAGCCCGGTTATACTCTGTTTCCTTAAAATCCCTACCGCCTACCAGGGCCCTTATTTCTCCGTTATTGGGATCAATGGCTACCAGGGCTCCCTGAGGTTGGGTTACCCCTTTTTGATCCTTTTCTCCCTGGGGCAGGCCGGTTTTCATGAGCTCTTCAGCAATTTTCTGCATTTTGAGGTCCAGGGTAGTCCTGATGGTTAACCCCCCGTTATAAATAGTCTCCTCTCCTCCCGGGAGAATGGGAGCCAATTCCTTAACCAATTGCTGAATAAAATAGGAGCCCACCCGGGAAGTATGCTTTAAACCGGCTAATTTTATAGGGGCCTGTTTAGCCTGTTCAGCTTCCAGCAGGGTAATATAACCCTCCTCGGCCATGGCATCTAAAACCACTGCCTGCCGCTCTTTAGCCGCCTCATAGTTAAGGTAGGGGGAAAAGAGGGAGGGCCCCTTGGGTATGCCGGCCAGCATTGCTGCTTCTTCCAGGGATAAATCCTTTACTGATTTTCCGAAATAGAGGTGGGAGGCTGCTTCCACCCCGTAGGCCCCGTGGCCGAAATAAATCTGATTGAGATAGGTTTCTAAAATCTCATCCTTAGTGAAATGGTATTCCAACTGGAAAGTGTAGATCATTTCCTTAAATTTTCGCGTAAAGGTTCGTTCCGAGCTTAGAAACAAATTTTTAGCCAACTGTTGGGTAATGGTGCTCCCCCCCTGATAAACCCGGCCGGCCTGCAGGTTGACCAGGGCCGCCCGGGCGATCCCCCTTAAATCAAGGCCGTGGTGGGTGTAAAAGCGGCTGTCCTCCACAGCAATGAAAGCCTGCCGCAAGTGGAGGGGGATTTCCTCCAATTTAACGATCATTCTATTTTCCTTAGACAGAATCGTGATCAATTCCCCGTTGACATCAATGATTTTTGCCCCCTCCCCGCTGGGTACCTTGGGCAAGGGGGCTAAAACCACATAGGCGGCAATCAGGCCGATTAAGACTGCAGCCAGTAAAAATAACCTGAGCATTAACCAGCGGATAATTCTTTTTCCTATCCCATTTAATCACCCTTTAGTTGAAAATAACCTGCTTTTTCTTTACTCCAAGTATACAGCGCCTTCCTAATTTATGCAAATTTTATCCTCCTATTTATCTAGCAAATCTTCTTTCTCCAACATAAAATGAATTAAACCAGCCTAGTTGGGCTAAAGTGGAGAGGAGGAAGAGAAAGTGGCTGATATAAATTGGACCAAAATGTTTACTGATATCCTTACCAGTGAGGCAGTTATGGAGCCAGTAATTGCCTTCCTGGTCGGCTATTGGATTCGCCAGTATAAGAAACAGGAAAAGTATCGGGTTGTCAGCGATCTGGTTGTAGATATTGTTGACTATATTGAAGAACATTATGAGGAATGGGGCATCCGGGGTAGCGAAAAAATGAACAAATTTTTAGAACTTTTTTCCGAGGAATACAAAAAACAGCTGGGCAAAACTCCTACCGTCAGCGACATCCAAACAGCCAAAATCCGGGCGGAGGCCCAGGTGCAGCGAGCCCGCAGGGAGGATAAGATGGCCTTCCAAACCAAAAAATAGAAAATGCGGAATATTGAAAGGAAAACTTGCACCCTAGGAAAGCAAATGATATTATTTAGGGAGGATAAAATGAACTGGGGAAAGTAGGGAGATGAACAGATGGAAACAGTTGTTGGCAGAGTGCAAGCACAGCTCAGACAAGCCATCGCCCAGGCGGTAGAAAAAGCAGTGGCTGATGGTGTTTTTCAGTATGAAAAATTACCGGAAATTATTTTAGAAGTTCCGCGGGAAAAGGCCCATGGCGATTATGCTACTAATTTGGCCATGCTCTTAACCAGACAGGCCAAACAGCCCCCCAGAAAAATTGCGGAGGCAATTGTGGCCAGGTTACCCCAGGAAAATAAACTAATTGCTAGAGTGGAAATTGCCGGCCCCGGTTTTATTAATTTTTATTTGACTAACGACTGGCTCTATGCTGGCCTAGCAGAAATCGGCAAGCAGGGGGAAAACTATGGAAAAACCAATACCGGCAAGGGACGGAAAGTCCAGGTGGAATTTGTGAGCGCTAATCCTACCGGCCCCCTCCATATGGGAAACGGCCGGGGGGGAGCAATTGGTTCCGTCTTGGCCAACCTGTTAGAAACCGCCGGTTTTGATGTGACCAGAGAATTTTATATCAATGACGCGGGAAACCAAATTGAAAATTTTGGTCTTTCCCTGGAAGCCCGCTACTTGGAGCTTCTGGGCCAGGACTATACCTTCCCGGAAAAGGGTTACCGGGGGGAAGATATTAAACAGTGTATGGCTGATCTGATTGCCTTGGAAGGGGATAAATACCTCCAGCTTCCTCCTGAGGAGCGGAGGAAAAAATTAGTCAGCTATGCTTTAAAAGAGAAACTTACGGCCATTAAAAATGACCTGGCTGCCTTTGGGGTAGAATATGATGTTTGGTTCAGCGAGCAAAGCCTCTATGATTCGGGAAAAATTAAAGAAACCCTTGATTTACTGCAGGAAAAAGGCTATCTTTATGAAAAGGACGGGGCAATTTGGTTAAAAACCACCCTCTTTGGGGATGACAAGGACGAGGTAGTGGTTAGAGCCAATGGGGTCCCCACCTATTTTGCAGCGGATATTGCCTATCACCGGGACAAATTTGAACGGGGCTTTACCTGGATTATCAATATCTGGGGAGCAGACCACCACGGCCACGTAGCCAGAATGAAGGGGGCCATGGCGGCCCTGGGCTACGACCCCGACCAACTGGATGTAATTATTATGCAGCTTGTCCGCCTGGTTCGTAAAGGCGAACAGGTTAGAATGTCCAAACGGGCAGGAGAAATGGTTACCCTTTCCGAACTGGTGGAGGAAGTAGGAAAGGATGCGGCTCGCTTCTTCTTTCTGTTAAGAAGCGCCGACAGCCATTTGGATTTTGATTTAGACCTGGCCAAGGAGGCTTCTAACGAGAATCCGGTTTACTATGTCCAATACGCCCATGCCCGGATTTGCAGTATCCTCCGCCAGGCGGCAGAACGGGGGGTAACCCTTCCCCAGACAGGGGATTTAACACTTTTGAAAACAGAAGCAGAACTTGACTTAATCCGGAAGCTGGTTCAATTCCCAGAGGAAATAGCCCTTGCGGCTCTTAGAAAAGAACCCCACCGTCTAGCCCGTTATGTTCATGATTTGGCAGGACTTTTCCACAGTTTTTATAACTCCTGCCGGGTCATTTCCGATGATGAAAAATTGACGGCGGCCCGGCTGGTTCTGGTGGATGCAGCCCGGATAGTTCTGAGAAACAGCTTGAATATCCTTGGGATTACAGCTCCGGAGCGGATGTAGATTTTCCTGGACTCAAAAAAAGCGCTGCGGCGCTTTTTTGCTGTTTAACTCTAATTTTCGGGACGATTTACAGGAACAGTAAAATTTTTTGCCTATCGGCAGGGATTTTTTTTGAGAATGGAATATAATAAACTAATGAAGATAGGCAGTAGTGAATAAAAGAACAAGCTCTCTAAGGAGGTTGTTTGACAATGACCGAAATTGATTTGGCAGCTAAAATTCTAAGTGAAAAAGGAGAACCAATTCACTATAAAGAACTATTGACCGAAGCCATCAAACAAGCATCCCCGGATTTTCCGGATGACCAGGTGGAACTGCAGAAAAAACTTGCTAAGCTCTACACCGAACTTACTCTGGACAGCCGTTTTGTAGCCTTAGGCAAGGGCATGTGGGGTTTGGCCAAATGGTCCGCCCAGGCTAAAATCCTGAAATCTGACGAGGAAGAAAAAGAAGAACAGGAAAAAAGAAAAGGCCTGGCCAAACGGGGTGATTCTTTAAATGATTATGATTATGATGTAGATGAAGACCTGGACATAGATGAAGAGTTTGAAGAAGATGAAGACCTGGTTTATGACGATGAAGGGCTTTTAATTGAAGACGAGGACTTTGACGAGCTTCCTTTAGAGGACGAAGAGCTGGAAGATTTTGATGACGACTTAATTGGCGACGAGGACGAGTGGGATTAAGGAAGGGAGGAATTTGTTTGCGTTTGCGTTGGTTCGGACATGCCTGTTTTGAATTAGTGTTTGATAATGGTACGGTTATTGTCACTGATCCCTTTGATGCCAGTGTGGGATATCCACTTCCTGATGTGAGAGCAACTGCTGTAACTAGCAGCCACGACCATTTTGATCATAACTATGTTGAGGGGGTAAAGGGTGATCCCCAGGTAATAAAAGGGGTAGGCCGGTACAGGGTTGGCGGCGTGGATATTAAAGGAATAGCAAGTTTTCACGATGCCAATAGAGGTCAAGAACGTGGAGAAAACACTATCTTTGTTTTTGACGACGGCAATTTAAAAGTAGCTCATTTGGGAGACTTGGGCCATGAGCTTACCGCTAGCCAGCTGGATCTTTTGGGCCCCGTTGACGTTCTGCTGATCCCGGTAGGAGGTTTTTATACCATTGGTCCTGAGGAAGCCGCCAATGTGGTGGAAAGCATTAAACCCAAAGTAGTTATTCCCATGCATTTTAAAACAGAGGCAATAGATTTTCCCATTGCTCCGGTAGATGATTTCCTTGCTGCCATGGGGATTAACGGCCGGAAGATTCAGGCTAATTGGGTAGAAATTGATCCAAAGGATTTGGAAGAGGAAATGGTAATTTATGTCTTAAAATACCAGGATTGAGAACTAAGGAGTTTTCAGCAGTTTAAGGAGGATAAATTATGGCAAAATACATCTTTGTTACTGGAGGCGTTGTCTCTTCCCTGGGTAAGGGAATAACCGCGGCCTCCCTCGGCCGGCTTTTAAAAAGCCGGGGGGTTAAGGTAACAATCCAGAAATTCGACCCTTACATAAATGTTGACCCGGGAACAATGAGCCCCTATCAGCATGGGGAAGTCTTTGTTACGGAAGACGGGGCGGAAACGGATCTGGACCTTGGCCACTATGAACGGTTTGTTGACGTTAATTTGGGGAAGACCAGCAATATTACAGCCGGTAAAATTTACTGGTCTGTAATTGAGAAAGAGCGGCGGGGGGACTACCTGGGGGGAACCGTCCAGGTCATCCCCCACATTACTAATGAAATTAAAGCCAGGGTTTATCAGCTGGCAGAAGAAAGCCAGGCAGATGTGGTTATCGTTGAAATCGGCGGAACGGTGGGGGATATCGAGTCCCTGCCCTTCCTGGAGGCAATCCGCCAGATCAAGAACGAAGTAGGAAAAGAAAATGTCATGTATATCCACGTTACCCTGGTTCCCTATATCCGGGCGGCGGGGGAATTAAAAAGCAAACCCACCCAGCACAGCGTTAAGGAACTGAAAGGAATAGGGATTCAGCCCGATGTGATTGTCTGCCGGGCGGAACGGCCCATCAGTCGGGAAATGAGGGACAAAATCGCCCTCTTCTGCGATATTGATAAGGAAGCAGTTATCCAAAACGTGGATGCTGAAACCATCTACGAAGTACCCTTAATTTTGGAGCAGGAGGGCCTGGACCGGATTGTGTTAAAAAGGCTCAACCTCAGCTGCCAGGGGCCGGACCTGCAAGAATGGCGGGTCATGGTGGAAAAAATTAAGAATCCCAAACACAGCGTTACCATTGGCCTGGTGGGCAAATACGTCAGCCTCCATGATGCCTATTTGAGCGTGGCGGAAGCTCTCAATCATGCCGGCTTTAACAGCGATACGGCGGTTAAAATTTCCTGGATCAATGCGGAGGACTTGGAAAAAGGGAATCCGGCCGATTATCTGAAAGATGTGGACGGAATCCTGGTGCCCGGCGGTTTTGGCGACCGGGGAGTGGAAGGGAAAATTGCTGCCCTCCGTTACGCCCGGGAAAATAAAATTCCCCTTCTGGGGATTTGCCTGGGACTCCAGTGCGCGGTAATTGAATTTGCCCGGAATGTCTGCGGTTTAGAAGGAGCCCACAGCACCGAGTTTTGGCCCGATACTCCTCATCCGGTTATTGATCTTTTACCGGAGCAGAAAGAAGTTAAAGACCTAGGGGGAACAATGCGGCTGGGCCGCTATCTCTGTCATCTTGTTCCGGGTACCAAGGCTGCTCTAGCCTATGGGCAGGAGACAGTTTGGGAACGGCACCGCCACCGTTATGAGGTCAATAATAAATATAGAGAGCAATTAGTGCAAGCCGGTTTAAAAATAAGTGGGGTTTATGGAGAAAAGGATTTGGTGGAAATTGTGGAGCTGGAAGACCATCCCTGGTATGTGGCCACCCAGTTCCATCCGGAATTTAAGTCCCGGCCTAACCGTCCCCATCCCCTCTTTAGGGAATTTATCGCCGCAAGTTTAAAATATAAACAAGGTAAGCTGGGCTCTTGAGACCCGGCTTACTTTTTTTTATGGCCTCAGGTCAGGCTTTTTGTCCTCTTTCGGCAGGGATTTTCTTTTTCTGATAAGCTCTGCCAACAAAGTGCAGCCAATTTTAAAATGGAAAAAGGATTTACTGTCGAATATGTAGAAAAATAAGAAAAGGAAAAAGCGTCAAGGGGTTTGAACTGCCCTTTTGTAGGGTATAATGCCTACAGAAGGCTCATGGCACCCCCTCTGCTCTTTTCCTTATTTTTAAAAAGATAAGGAGGGATTGGCTTGACCTTCGCGCTTAAAGAAAGTAAAAGCGGGGAAAAATTTCTTCTCCAGGCAGAGGGAGAGATTGACGTCTATACCTCTTCGCAACTGAAAGAAAAAATTAATGCCCTTTTAGATAACGGAGTAAAGGAACTGGTCATTGATTTATCCAATGTTTCCTATATAGACAGTACAGGACTGGGTATTTTCATCGGTACTCTCCGCAATCTAAAAGAAAGAGGAGGAAGAATGGAACTTTTAAGCCCGACTCCCCGAGTAAAAAAAGTGTTGAATATTACTGGACTAGATCGGGTATTTGATATTAAATATGCCTAAATTATGTTAGAGAGGACAGGAGGAGATTAGGATGGCCTTAGAAGGGTCTAAGGTGCGGGATGTGATTGAGTTAAAGATACCCAGCGCCCCGGAGTATATCCGCTTGGCCCGTTTGACTTTGGCGGGGATCGGAAGCCAATTGCAGCTTTCTTTTGATGAAATTGAAGATTTAAAAATCGCTGTGGCAGAGGCCTGCACCAATGCTCTTCTGTACGGTTCCCAAAATAACCGGCAGGAAGAAATCATCATTCGCTATCTGATTGAGGACAACAAGCTGACTATTTCTGTTCTGGATAATGGCAGCGGCTTTGACTGTTCAGAAATAGCTGTTCCCAATCCGGAGGACTTAACCCCCGGAGGATTGGGACTGTTTTTAATTAAGGCTTTGGTTGACGAGGTCAATATCCTGGGCTGCCCGGAACGGGGAACAGAAGTAACCATGGTAAAGTATCTTTCCGAGGGCAGGGCTAATGTCTGACAGACCTGCTGTTAATTATGAGAACACGGAACCGGAGCAGCTCTATGCTATTTATGCCCGAACCCGGGACAGAAATCTGCGGGACAAATTGATCAAGGCTAATCTGGAGATGGTCAAATATTTGGCGCTGAAATTTGCCCAGCGGGGCGAACCTTTGGAAGACTTAATTCAGGTCGGCTCTATTGGACTTATCAAAGCCTTGGAACGCTTTGAACCGGATAAGGGGATCAAATTTGTTTCCTATGCCACCCCTACCATCGTGGGAGAAATAAAAAGATATTTCCGGGATAAGGGCTGGTCGGTTAAGGTTCCTAGAAAAATCAAGGAACGGAAGGGGTTAGTCCAAAAAACCATTCAGGATCTGCAAAGCAAATTGGACCACTCCCCCACCGTTACAGAAATTGCCCAGGCCTGCGGTCTTTCAGAGGAGGATGTGTTGGAAGTAATGGAAATGGGCCAGGCCTATAGTACCCTTTCCCTGCATCATTCCACTGTGAACGAGGATGAAGGAAAACCCCTTACTGTTTTGGATCAATATGGGAAAGAAGAAGATGGCTATGAACGGATTGAAAACTTCCACAGTTTAGCCGAAGGATTTAAAAAACTCACCGAACGGGAACAGCAGGTACTCCTTTTAAGATTCCAGGAAGAGCTGTCCCAAATGGCCGTGGCCGAAAAAATCGGCGTATCCCAGATGCAGGTATCCCGGATAGAACGGAAAGCCTTGGAAAAACTTCGCCAGCAATTAACGTCTTAAGTGTCTAAAACCTTAAAGACGTTAATTTTTTATTTTTAACTTTTCTAAATTTATCGGCTTAAAAATGGCATACTAAAACAGTCAGGATAATAACATCCTGCTAGAGGATTTAATTTTGGTGGAGAGGAGCAATTTATATGGAAAAGAAGAAAAAAATTATCACGGGAATAATTATCGGGGGCTGCCTGATAGCCTTCATCGCCGCCTTTGCCCTTGGCCCCCAGGGAAGAAAAGGCAGGGAGGAAGGGGCTGCCTACGGCAGGACAATCGGACTTATTCGGATTGAGGGAACAATTACCGGGGGAACAGGCTCAACTTCTCTTCTTGGTGGCTCGACAGTGGGAGCCGATCAGATTTGTGCTTATTTAAAACAGGTCCGGGAGGATGCCAACATTAAAGCGGTGGTTTTAAGAATCAACAGCCCCGGCGGAAGTGCCCCAGCCTCCCAGGAAATTGGAGTGGAGGTGCAGAAACTGCGGAATGCGGGGAAATTAGTCATCGCTTCCATGGGGGATACGGCTGCTTCCGGTGGCTACTGGATAGCGGCTACTGCTGATACCATTGTGGCTAACCCGGCTACTCTCACTGGCAGCATCGGTGTAATTATGGAAACCCAAAACCTCCAGGGTCTTTACGAAAAATTAGGTATAGAACAGGAAGTAATTAAAAGTGCCGAGCATAAAGACATCGGCTCCCCCTACCGGGACATGACAGAGAAAGAAAGAGAAATCCTCCAGGGAATGGTGGACGATATTTTTGACCAGTTTATCGAAGTAGTGGCCAAGGGCAGGAATCTGCCGGAGGAAAAGGTAAGGGAACTGGCGGACGGCAGGATTTTTACCGGCCGCCAGGCTTTGGCCCTGGGGCTGGTGGATAAGCTGGGCAACTTCCAGGATGCTTTGGACCTGGCTGCCGAACAGGCTGGACTGGGAGAAAATTATTCCCTCCATGAATACGGCCAGCAGAGCACTTGGGAAAAACTTTTCGGCCCCCTGCTTGAGACCAATGCTCTGGGGGAAAGCTTAAAACCTGCCCAGGAAATTAAACTTTACCGGGAACTCTTTCGCCGTCTTTTTAACAGCAAACAAGCCCGTCTAGGAGGGATAAACTAATGGATTACCTGTTAGAACTCTTTTCCGGCATTTTCTTTCAACCCAGACAAACCATGGAACGGCTGGCCAGGGAGCAGCCTCTGGGCTCTTCTGTCCTCCTTTATTTGATTATCGCCCTTCTTAATAGCGTAGTTTCCCTGGCTTTTTGGGATCCCTCCCGGCTGGGGCTGCCCTCTAATCTGTCCAGGGAATTTTTAAATGCCCTGCCCAGATTTATGTCCTATGGGGTGATCTTATCCCTGATTTTCGCTCTTTTTACCTTTTTAATCATGGGGGCGGTCTTTCATTTGGTGGCTGAACTGATGGGGGGAAGGGGAAGTGTAATCTCTCTTCTTTCCGCCCTGGGCTTTGCCAGCTTGCCTAGCCTTTTAAATGTGCCTGTCACCGTTATTGTTGGTTTTACTGGTTTACCTATTGGAGGGCTTCTGACCTTTCTCTTTGCCGTTTGGGTCATTGTCCTTCAGGTCTTTGCGGTACAGGCTGTTTATAAGCTGACTACCGGTAAATCGGTGCTGGTGGTGCTTACCCCCTTCATTGCTCTTACTATAGCTCTGATTTTTGCTCTAACTTTCTTTTTTATTATCATTGGCTCCGACCTTATGGAACTGGCTCCCATTTTTAATAATTTTCCTACTCTTTGAAATGGTGGTTTAAAAAGCTCCTAACTTCCGCAAACTATAAACAATAATTGTAGTCCAAATTTAAAAGGGGGTTTAGGGGCTGTGTTTAAAACAAAGAAAAAATCGTCCTTTTGGCGGAACCTTTCACTGGCGGCCTTGGTTATGGTTTTAAACAACCTTGTAAAAAGGATGAGAAGAAAAATGAGCTGAAAAGTTAAAAATTTATTCCTGCCTGCAGGGATTAACTCTGCAGGCTTTTTTTGTTCCCTTTCTTCCCTATTCAGGCGACAAATTGCGACTTTCTTTTCTTGGGGTAGGGGGATATAATAGAGACTGTCTTTATTAACCCTTATTCCTTGAAGGTGGGGATCGGGGGGTAGCGGTTTTGAAGATGTGGGCTAAAGGTTAGTAGTGATTAAGTAATAAATAGCAGTTTGAAAGCTGCAGCCTGGTGGTTGGTAGTTTGAGAGCTTGCGGGCTAGAAGTTAGCAGTTTGAGAACCGGCTGCTGACAAACACTCCGTGTTTTAAGGCAGCCTTCCTTCTCAAACTGTTAACCTATCGATAATCTGCTGCTAACCCACTACTAGCTTTTAGTGCTAATCGGCTGCTAACCTGTGGGGGTGCGGGCTAGGGGTAGGAGGTATTATTTGCTCTTGAATGCTGAAAAATTTAAAAATTTTTAACATATAACCATATGGTGGCAATATTTTTACAAAAGTTAACACTAAAATACCAGCTAAACGAAGAGAGATTACCAGCGGACGGCTCCAATGTTAAAAAATAGTTACAAATATTAAATTAGGTAAAAAAGAGAGGTATTTAAGAGGAATTTATTGTATAATGAAGAAGAATTAAAAAGCAAGGTTCGTTACCTCAAGTTTCTATCCCAGCCAAACGGACAGTTTCTTCCAATACTTACCGAAAGAAATCTAGTGTCCTGCGGCAGGAAATTTAGCCTAAAAGATAGAACTTAAGGTAGCGGAAGAAAAAAATAGAAACCCATTTTGCAAAAGTCCTTTCTCAACGAGAGGGGAATTTCCAGGTCAGAATGGCAACATTCTGCGGCCGAGGCTCAAAAAAGCTGAGGTAGGAATAATGGTGTTTACTACTAAGAACCTTGAAAGGAGGGGATAGCCGAAAAGTAGACGAAGCAGTACTACATACTAATGAATGACCCCGAGGAGAATCAACCGGATGGAATCCCCATCCAACGAGTAACCTTGCCCGTACCAGGGTCAGGTAGGGCAAAACCCACAAAAAATTTAAGGAAATTTTAAGGAGGGAAATTTAAGTGTTCAAATCAAGAAAACTTATCGCAACAATTATGATTGTTGCTATGTTGTTGACTTTGATCCCGATGACAGCTTTTGCTGGTGCTCCTGCAGTATTCACTTTTAATGGACAATTAAATGACAAAGTTGGTGCAGCTAACACAGTTAAATTTAACTTTGATCCAGAAAAAAATTTAGTAAAAGGAGATACTATTACCATTACTGTTCCTTTACAATACACAGTAGCTGATGTAGCTGCTGGTACAGCAATTGGTAGTGGTAAAGTAAATGTTACTCCTGGTACTGGTGACACCGTAAGAGGCATTAAATATGGTGTTGCAAATAATGTTGTTACAATTACGTTAGGTGATGGAGATACAATTCAAAAAGATAACGGAAATGCTGTTATTGAAGTTCCTGTTACTAACCCTTCCGTAGCTGGAAGTTACAACTGGTCATTAGTAACTAGTAAAGACACAACTGCTGCAACTGCAGCGGTAACTGTTATTCCTGCAGCAGCAAATGAATTTTCAAGTAACGTTTCTGCTAATAAAACTCAAGTTGATGCAGACAATGAAGATACTGTAGAATATACAATTTTCACATATGATCAGTTCTATAACCCTACACCTGCAACTGTATACTTTGCATCCAGTCGTGGAGCTGCAGACTCATTTGTAGAAGGAACTGGAACTTCTTTTACTGCTCCTGGTCCTACTAATAATAATGTAGGATCTGTTAAGACCGGGGCTGATGGTAAAGCTACAATTAAAGTGAAATCTTCTATAGCTGGTACTGCTAAAGTTGGCTTTGCATTAGCCAATGCACCAGGTGGTGATTCAAACCAAACTATATATCAATACTTAATTGGCAATTCTGTAACAAGTGTTGGCAAAATTAAGTTAATCAAAGTTTTAGATGTTACTTTTGCTGGTTCTTCTGCTGCTAATATTAACCTTTTCGGTAATGTAGCTGTAAGAGATCGTGATGACGCTGTTAACATCCCAGCAATTGCCAACTATCTTGGTCAAACTGGCGTATGGGGACCTGCTGTAGACAGAGAAGGTAATACTTGGGGTAAAGCGAATGATCTTGACTACTATGAAATTTCTGTAAAAGTAACTAATGCTAATAATGCTCCGGTATCTGGTGCAGAAGTCAAATTTTCTGCTGACAAAGCAGCTGCAAGATTTAGTGCAACTTCTGTAACTACAGATGCTCAAGGTATTGCTAAAACTAAAGTTTACGCTACAAAAGCTGGTATTTACACCATTACCTACAGAACTGATGGTGCAACTGCTAAAGATGTAAAAGTTCAATTCTTAGCTGCTGGTGTATCTAAAATCAACTTAAAAACAGATAACGACAGAACACTAGCTAAAGGAACTAAACCTTCCTTTAAATTTGAACTTGTGGATACAAATGGTAACCAAGTTGTTCCTTCTGATCCTTTTGGTAATGAAATAAAAGCTGTAGATGCTATTACAAAACCAGATGGAGTAACTATTAAAAAAGACAGTTTCAACTATGCTTTAGATTCTGCAACTAACTATTTAAAAGCTCAATTCAAAAATGCATTAAATAAAGAAGGCGATTACAAAATTAGATTTTCACTTGATAACGGTAGCTATGTAGATGTAACCTTCACTATTAAACAACAAGGTACTATTACTGGATTGAAATTAAGCTATCCACAATCTGTTATGCCGATGGATACTGTAAGTGGTGTTCCTACAGTAACTTGGGTTGATGCTGCTGGTGTAGAAAAAGATGTTGATGATACCGATTTTGATGGTAACGGAATTAGTTTTGCTGCTAACGATTACAATAAGATCCAAGGTGCAATCGACCCTAATACTGGTGTATTCACAACTACTAAGGACAAAGACTTTATTGGCGACTTAATCATTACTGCAACTGACGTAGTAAACAAACTAAGTGCATCCTGTAAAATTAGCATTGGTAGAGAATTATCAACATTAGTAGCTACTGCTCCAACTGCTAAAACTCCAACTGATAAGACAGCTCTTGTAGAAATTAAAGCAGTTGACATTAACGGTAACCAAGTAGCTGTTGGTAATGTACCAACTCTAGAGGTTAAGAACGCTTATGCAACAGTTAAACCTGCCGATGCTGGTGTATCCATTGAAGCAGCAACTGGTTTTGCAAAAGCATTAAAAGAAAAAGGTGTTGCTAATTTAGAAGTTACATCAACTAAAGCCGGTGACGTTACTGGTGTAGCTGTAATCGATATTAATGGTAAAAACTACACTGTAACCTTTACAGTACCTTTCGGTGAACCTGCTCCTGAAGTTGATAAAGG
>DUMD01000139.1 GCA_012840065.1 Clostridia bacterium | reverse complement strand
TTCTACCAGACGTAACAGATAACCTCGCCGCCAACCCCAAGTTCTCGAGCTCGTTTATCTGTTATTACGCCTTTTGATGTTGATATTACAGCAATTCCTAGGCCACCAAGTACCCTTGGCACCTCATCTTTTTGTACATAAACTCTTAATCCCGGTTTGCTTATCCGTTTTAAGCCCGTAATTACTTTTTCTTTATTAGCACCGTACTTGAGATAAATGCGTAAAATACCTTGCTTGCCATCGGGTATTATTTCATATTCTTTGATAAATCCTTCTTCTTTTAAGATTTCAGCAATAGCTCGCTTCATCTTTGAAGAAGGCATGTCTACATACTCATGGTAAACAGTATTAGCATTACGAATCCTTGTTAGCATATCAGCAATTGGATCTGTCATAACCATAAGCCAGCACCCTCCTTTCTTACCCCTTCAACTACCAGCTTGCTTTTTTGATACCTGGCATTTGGCCTTTATAAGCCAGTTCGCGGAAACATATTCTACAAATTCCGAACTTCCTCATATAAGCATGAGGGCGACCGCACAATTTGCATCTATTATAATGCTGAACTTTAAATTTTTTAGGCCGACTTTGTTTAACTTTTAATGAGGTTTTTGCCAAAACTTTTCCCTCCCCAATTATTTATTCCTGAATGGCATTCCCATTAAAGCCAGTAGTTCTTTAGCTTCTTCGTCGGTTTTTGCGGAAGTTACAATTACAACGTCCATTCCTCTAATTTTATCTATTTTATCATAATCAATTTCTGGGAAAATTAATTGTTCTTTCAAACCTAATGTATAATTACCCCGGCCATCAAAAGATGTTAGAGATACACCACGGAAGTCGCGAACCCTTGGAAGAGCGATATTAACTAACCGATCAAAAAACTCATACATTCTCTCGCCACGGAGGTCAACCTTGCAACCAATAGGCATTCCTTCCCGGATTTTAAAACCAGCAACTGATTTTTTAGCCCTTGTTACTACAGGTTTTTGGCCTGTGATTTGAGCCAAATCAGCAACAGCTCCGTCAAGCACCTTTACGTTTTGTACTGCCTCGCCTACACCCATGTTAACTGTAATTTTTACTAATTTAGGCACTTGCATAACATTTTTATAATTAAACTTAGCCATTAAAGCAGGTACAACTTCTTTTAAGTAATATTCTTTTAGCCTAGCCACGACTGCTACCTCCTTCCTCTAAGACTTTTACTTGTCAAGCACTTCTCCGCATTTTTTACAAACCCGCGCTCTAGTATTATCGTCTAATATTTTCTTACCGATTCTGGTTGGTTTATTGCAACGACCGCAAACGAGCATAACGTTAGAGCTATGAATCGGTGCTTCTTTCTCAATAATCCCACCCTTGTTGTTTGTAGCAGGGTTTGGTTTTGTATGTTTTTTAATAATATTAACATTTTCAACAATTACTCTTTGAGCTTGAGGGAAAACATGCAGCACCTTGCCTTTTTTACCTTTATCTTTACCGGAAATAACTACTACCGTATCCCCCTTTTTCACATGTACCATTGGCTTCAAAATGTCCACCTCCTCTTGCCCAATTAAATAACTTCAGGTGCTAAGGATATTATCTTCATGAAATCTTTTTCCCGTAACTCCCTGGCAACCGGTCCAAAAATACGGGTTCCTCTAGGACTTTTGTCTTCTTTAATAATTACCGCTGCATTTTCGTCAAATTTTATATAAGAACCATCAGGACGACGGTTTTCTTTAGTCGTTCTAACAACCACGCATTTAACAACTTCCCCTTTTTTAACAACGCCCCCGGGTGTTGCTTCTTTAACGCTGCAAACAATAATATCGCCTATAGTAGCATATTTCTTTTTAGAACCACCAAGCACGTGGATACATTTTAATTTTTTAGCTCCGGTGTTGTCTGCTGCATTTAACACTGTTTCCTTTTGAATCATTAGACTTACCTCCCTTCCTGTAAGACCGCGATTCCTATAAACTATTGGGCTTTAGATATCGTTCTAACAACCCTCCATCTTTTATCTTTACTCAGCGGACGAGTTTCCATAATTTCCACTATATCGCCAACTGCACATTCATTGTTTTCATCATGAGCCTTAAACTTAGTTGTTTTAGCGACCATTTTCTTATATAATTTGTGCCTAACTTTTGTTTCCACAGCAACTACTACGGTTTTATCCATTTTATTGCTGACAACTTTACCTATTCTTGTCTTGCGCATATTGCGTTCGCTCACCGTTCAAGCCTCCTTTCTCCCTTTTTGCCTAAAATTCAAACTATAATTTAAGCTCTTTTTCCCGCATAATTGTTTTTACCCGAGCAATATCCCTTCTAACCATTTTGATCCGAGACGGGTTATCTAACTGACCTGTAGCCAATTGGAAACGCAGGTTGAATAGTTCCTCTTTTAATTCAGATAGTTTTTGTTCCAATTCTGTATCGCTTAATGCCCTAACTTCTTTAGCTTTCATTCGGATCACCACCTACTTCTTCTCTTTTCAGAAATCTGGTTTTAACCGGCAGTTTGTGAGAAGCCAAACGCATTGCTTCCCGGGCTACTTCCTCTTCAACTCCAGCAAGCTCAAATAAGATTCTACCAGGTTTAACCACGGCTACCCAATATTCAGGAGAACCTTTACCACTACCCATCCGGGTTTCAGCAGGTTTTGCTGTTATCGGCTTATCAGGGAAAATCCTAATCCATACTTTACCGCCACGGCGAATATAACGAGTCATAGCAATCCTGGCTGCTTCAATTTGTCTGTCAGTAATCCAAGCAGGTTCGAGGGTTTGCAGTGCATATTCCCCGTAGGCAATTTCAGTACCACGTTTAGCTTTACCTTTCATGTTGCCCCGTTGAACTTTGCGGTGTTTAACCCTTTTAGGCATTAGCATTGTTAGGCTTCCTCCTTTCCCTACGGTCCCTCTTAGGTGTTTTTGCACTAGCCTGCGTTTCAACAAGTTCTTTTTCCTGTTCCTGTGCTGTAGAGCCGGGAAGCACTTCCCCTTTATAAATCCACACTTTTACACCAATACGACCATAGGTAGTTTTTGCTTCTGCAAATCCGTAATCAATATTTGCTCTTAAGGTTTGCAGCGGCACCGTACCTTCTAAGTACCACTCCGTTCTAGCCATTTCAGCACCACCAAGCCGGCCGCTGCAGGCTATCCTAATCCCTTTTGCTCCCATCCGCATGGAACGGGCAACTGTCTGTTTCATAGCCCGACGGAAGGCAACTCTTTTCTCTAATTGGGCTGCTACACTTTCTGCTACTAATTGGGCATCCAATTCAGCTATTTTTATTTCTTCGATATTAATACTAACCTGTTTTCCGGTTAAATTTTCCAATTCCTTTCTTAATTTTTCAACACCGGCTCCGCCGCGACCAATTACCATGCCGGGTTTAGCAGTCTGAATATTAATTCTGATTCTGTTTACTACACGTTCTATCTCAATTCTGGAAATGCCACAGTTTTCCATATTTTTGTGGATGAAATTTCTAATCTGTATGTCTTCATGGAGGAGATTAGCATAGTTTTTATCTGCAAACCATTTGGCATCCCAATCTCTAATTATTCCGACTCTTAAACCAACCGGATTCACTTTCTGGCCCACTAGTTATCTCCCTCCTTTTCTTTCAAAACAACTGTGATGTGACTGGTTCTTTTATTAATCCGAGCTGCTCTACCCTGTGCCCGAGGGCGGAACCTTTTCAAAGTAGGGCCTTCATTAGCATAGGCTTGAGCAATATAAAGGTTATCACCATCTAAATCATAATTGTGTTCTGCATTGGCAATAGCAGACTTAACAACCTTTTCAATTATGGGAGCGGCTGCTTTGGGAGTATATTTTAGAATAGCCAAGGCTTCCCGAACATCTTTACCGCGAATCAAATCCAAAACAATACGCGCCTTACGTGGAGATATACGAATGTATCTTGCCACTGCTTTTGCTTCCATAAATCTAACCTCCTCTCCCAGCTATTTCAGGGCTGTTGAACGTTCTGTATGAGCACCGTGTCCACGGAACATCCGAGTCGGTGCAAATTCACCAAGTTTATGGCCTACCATATCCTCAGTAATGTAAACCGGTACATGCTTACGTCCATCATGTACTGCAATTGTATGACCTACCATTTGGGGAAAAATTGTTGACCGACGAGACCAAGTTTTGATTACCCGTTTTTCATTTTTTTCGTTCATTGCTTCAATCTTTTTGAGTAATTTCGGATCAACATAAGGTCCTTTTTTTAGCGAGCGGGACATGATTAACCTCCTTTCAAACTCTAACTATTCCGTCTATGAATGATATACTTATCAGACTCTTTATTTTTCTTACGAGTTTTCAAACCAAGAGTAGGTTTACCCCAAGGAGTAACAGGACTCTTCCGTCCAACAGGAGCACGTCCTTCACCACCACCATGAGGGTGATCGCTGGGGTTCATAGCAGAACCTCTAACAGTAGGACGTCTGCCTAGCCAACGGGCACGACCCGCTTTACCAAGAGAAATATTTTCATGGTCAAGATTGCCGACCTGTCCAATTGTCGCCCGACATTCCAAATGGATTAAACGCACTTCACCGGAAGGAAGTCTCACATGAGCATAATCGCCTTCTTTAGCCATCAACTGAGCTGAAGTACCTGCAGAACGCACTAATTGACCACCTTTACCGATTTTTAATTCAATATTATGAATTGTAGCACCAACCGGAATATTACGTAAAGGCAAAGTATTCCCGATTTTAATGTCAGCATCTACTCCAGATTCAATCTTATCTCCTACTTTTAATCCGTACGGAGCAATAATGTATCTTTTTTCACCGTCAGCATACTTAATCAAAGCAATCCGGGCTGAACGGTTCGGATCATACTCGATAGATGCAACTGTACCTGGAATTCCATCTTTTCTTCGTTTAAAGTCAATAATTCTGTAGCGACGTTTATGACCGCCACCTTTATGGCGAGTAGTTATCCGACCAAATGCATTGCGACCGCCTTTTTTGGTCAATGGTGCCAACAATGATTTTTCCGGCTTATCGGTCGTAATTTCATCGAAGGCAGCTACTGTCATAAACCTACGGCCAGGAGAGGTCGGTTTAAATTTCTTAATTGCCATCCATGCTTCCCCCTTTACTACTTTATATCTTACATGCCTTCAAAGAATTCAATCCGCTGACCAGGTTTTAGGGTAACAATTGCTTTTTTCCGTTCAGAAGTACGTCCTACATAAATCCCTCTTCTTTTTAACTTGCCTGGTACCCGAATAGTATTTACTTTGGCTACATCTACTTTAAAAATTTCTTTAATCGCTTGTTTAATCTGAGTCTTATTGGCCTTAGGATTTACTTCAAAGGTGTATTGATTTTGAGCAATTCCATTCATGCTTTTTTCAGTAATAATCGGACGGATAATAATATCTCTTGCATTATCCATTAACCTAACACCTCCTCAACCCTGGCCACTGCATCCTTGGTAAAAATTAATTTGTCAGCATTAAGAATATCATAAACATTTAAACCTGTCGCTTCGATTGTTTTTACCCCAGCAATATTACGGGCCGATTTATACACATTTTCATCAAAATCCGCCAAGACAATTAACACCTTCTTGGGAGCCTTAAGATTGTTTAATAATTTTACCACTGTCTTAGTTTTCGGTTCAGTTATCTGTAATTGATCTAGAACAAGAATTTCTTCCGAACTGGTCTTAGCGGACAAAGCAGATTTAAGAGCTAATCTCCTCATTTTTTTAGGCATTTTCTTAGCATAACTTCTTGGATGAGGCCCGAATACAACTGCCCCGCCTCTCCAAAGAGGTGATCTAATACTACCGTGCCGTGCTCTACCTGTACCTTTTTGGCGCCAAGGTTTTGCACCACCGCCTCTTACCATGGAAATTGTTTTTGTTGAAGCTGTGCCTTGTCTTTCATTAGCCAGTTGCATTGTTACAGCTTGATGCAGTACAGCCTCATTAACTTCTATTCCAAAAATATCGTCACTCAGGTTAATTTCATCAACCTGATTTCCATCCATATTGTAGACAGCAACCTTTGGCATAGCAGTTCCTCCTTTCCTTAGCAAACTTCTTTCTTTAGCCGGCCTTTACTGTATTTTTTATAATAACAAGACTGCCTTTCTTGCCTGGAACTGAACCTTTTACTACCAGCAAATTACGTTCAGGATCAACTTTTATTACTTCCAGGTTTTGAACAGTTACTCTTTCATTTCCCATCCGGCCTGGTAACATTCTTCCTTTAAATACCCTGGCAGGGGCGATTGAACCGAGAGAACCGGGTGCACGGTGGTAATGGGAACCGTGACTCATTGGCCCCCGAGCCTGGTTATACAGTTTGATTGAGCCGGTAAAACCTTTACCTTTTGAAGTGCCAATCACATCTACTCTTTCTCCGGGAGTAAAAATATCTGTTTTTATTTCTTGCCCTACCTCATATTGGCTTATATCTTCCAGGCGTAATTCTCTAATATAACGAACAGGTTTTACCTGGTATTTTGCAAAATAACCCTTAAGGGGTTTGTTCACTTTTTTCTCTTTAATTGAGCCGAACCCCACTTGAATAGCCGTATAACCATCTTTATCTTCGGTTTTTTTGCGAATCACTACGCAAGGGCCGGCTTCAATTACGGTAACCGGAACTGCTTTTCCTGCTTCATCAAAAATTTGCGTCATTCCGATTTTTTTACCGAGAATTCCCTTTTTCATTTTCTGCCACCTCCTCAAGAACTTAGAGTTTATTGTTACAACTTAATTTCAATATCTACACCCGCAGGTAAATCTAATCTCATCAAGGCATCCACAGTTTTTGATGTAGGTTCTTGAATATCAATCAACCGTTTATGAATGCGCATTTCAAATTGTTCCCGTGAGTCCTTGTGGACGTGGGGTGAACGAAGAATAGTATAAATGTTTTTTTCTGTCGGCAACGGAATAGGACCAGAAACGCTGGCACCGGTTCTTATTGCTGTTTCGACAATTTTTGACGCCGATTGATCCAAAATTTTATGATCAAAAGCCTTTAAGCGAATTCTTATCTTTTGTTTTGACATTAGCCTTCCTCCTTTTCGCCCACTTTACAATGGACCATTCTCCGTGAAAATTCCCCTGTCTAAAAGAACAGGCAACCTTCCACTTCATTGCAGTCAATATAAAAATCAATGAGGACAAAAAGAAGAGGAGGAACATTCTCCTCGTTCTTTTTGTTTTTTACAACATTAAAATCCTTAAAGCAATTATTCAACTATTGAAGTAACAACACCGGCACCAACAGTCCGTCCGCCTTCCCGAATAGCAAAACGCAGACCTTCTTCAATAGCGATGGGGGTAATAAGTTCAATTGTCATGGTAACGTTATCGCCAGGCATTACCATCTCTACACCTTCAGGCAGAGTTAACACTCCGGTTACGTCTGTTGTTCTAAAATAAAATTGAGGACGATAACCGCTGAAGAAAGGTGTATGACGACCGCCTTCTTCTTTACTCAATACGTATACCTGAGCTTCAAATTTGGTATGGGGTTTGATAGAACCAGGTTTTGCTAATACCTGACCCCGTTCAATTTCTTTCCTGTCCACACCTCTTAACAGGGTACCTATGTTGTCACCCGCTACCGCTAAATCCAACAGTTTCCGGAACATTTCTATACCAGTTACTACTGTCTTCCGAGCTTTATCATTGAATCCTACTATCTCAACTTCTTCTCCTACCTTAATTTGACCCCGTTCTACACGACCGGTTGCTACCGTACCACGACCAGTAATGGTAAATACGTCTTCTACAGGCATCAAGAACGGTTTGTTGGTATCACGTTCCGGAGTCGGTACATAATTGTCTACCGCATCCATTAATTCCCAAATCTTGCCGCACCATTCACAGTCACGGCTACCACAACCGCATTCCAACGCTTTTAAAGCAGAACCAGCTACTACCGGTGTGTCGTCTCCTGGAAATTCATATTCATTTAACAGTTCTCTTACTTCCATTTCTACTAATTCCATTAATTCTTCATCGTCTACCATATCTGCTTTATTTAAGAATACTACAATGTGCGGTACACCTACCTGACGGGAAAGCAGAATATGTTCCCGGGTTTGAGGCATCGGACCATCTGCAGCTGATACTACCAAAATAGCTCCGTCCATTTGAGCCGCACCGGTAATCATGTTCTTTACATAGTCAGCGTGACCAGGACAGTCTACGTGAGCATAGTGACGGTTTTCAGTTTCATATTCTACGTGGGAAGTAGAAATGGTAATACCACGTTCCCTTTCTTCTGGTGCTTTATCAATTTGATCGTATGCTGTCTTAGTCGCTCCACCTATTGTAGATAATACACTGGTTATTGCCGCTGTCAAAGTGGTTTTACCGTGGTCTACGTGACCAATTGTTCCTACGTTAATGTGAGGTTTTGTCCTCTCAAATTTTTGCTTTGCCATTTTCCTGTCATCCTCCCTTAATTTTTAAATCCCCTTTACTTAAAATATTAGTCAAAACTATTAAAGTTTTTCATATTTAAAAAACAATATTTTATTCGAGATCAACTAGATAATTCCTGCTAAAAAAGAAGCAATTTCAACAATTAATATTGAAATATTATTCCAAATTTTATCTAAATTATCCCTCATGGAAATAAATTATTTGTTCAGAAGTAATAATTACTTAATCTACTCCTTACTATAAATAAAAGCAGCCCTAAACATAAAAAAGCCTTCCCTTTACCGGAAAGCCTTAAATTCTAATTGGTAGCGGCGCAGGGATTTGAACCCCGGACACTGCGGGTATGAACCGCATGCTCTAGCCAACTGAGCTACGCCGCCATATTTTTATTTATCACTGGAGCCCTCGATCGGAATCGAACCGATGACCTCATCCTTACCATGGATGCGCTCTGCCGACTGAGCTACGAGGGCGTATCATCTTGGTTGCGGGGGCTGGATTTGAACCAGCGACCTCCGGGTTATGAGCCCGACGAGCTACCTGACTGCTCCACCCCGCGATAAAATAAT
>DUMD01000138.1 GCA_012840065.1 Clostridia bacterium | reverse complement strand
GTCCCCGGCAGCAAAAAGTCCGCTGATATTGGTTTCCATCCTGCGGTTGACCTTAATGGCCCCATCCTCCAGTTCTAAGCCGGGAACAAGCTGATTAGTGGGTACCATTTCCCGAATAATAAACAAACCGTCCACAGCTATTTCTTCTCCATCCTCAAAGACTAATTTAGAAATGACTTCTTGTCCCGCAATTTCCTTAGGGTTTTTCCTAATAATTTCCACTTTAGGAACAAGCTTTTCCGGCTCCTCTTGGTACATAGGTATGTAATATACCGCACTGCATAATTCTGCTAAAAAATTAGCTTCTTGTTCAGCCTCTTCTTGGCTGTAACCA
Source organism: Clostridia bacterium (assembly GCA_012840065.1). Lineage (GTDB taxonomy): Bacteria > Bacillota > DUMD01 > DUMD01 > DUMD01 > DUMD01. Next base: position 6,563 of record DUMD01000138.1, on the reverse strand, counting down.
ATAACCGCCACCTTCTTGTCCCGATAAAGGGGACCGTCGCAGGTAGCACAATAACCAACTCCCTTGCCTAGAAGTTCCTCTTCTCCAGGCAAATATTTAGCTGTACTTACTCCGGTAGCTAAAATCACTGTTTTAGCCCTATAATATTTGTCTTTAGCCATAATTCCAAACTCTTCACCCAAAGCATAAACCCGGTCCACCTTTGCCTGTTCAATTTGCACTCCCATTTCTCGGGCATGGGCTAAAAATTTCTCCCGCAAGTCCTTACCGCTAATTTCCCAAAAACCCAAATAATTATCAACTTTAGGAGCTAAATAAAGCCGGTTAGTGCAGAAGTCTCCGCCCAGAATTATTAATTCCTTATTCCTGATTAAACCATTAATGGCAGCCGATAAGCCGGCCGGACCACAGCCGATTATGGCAATATCATATAATTTATCTTGACTTTCCATCCTGCCACCCCGCTTGCTTATTTTCTTTTTATTATATTCTCAAATTTTCTAGCTTTTAAACAAGCTTTTCCCTTCTTTCAAATTATTGGTCTAAAACCACCTACACATTTATACAGCCTCTCCTGAAAATATATGGTATAATTGTGGTACAATTTTATTTTTTTCAGCTAATTACCATTAAGTGTTTACAATAAGGAGGAATGAACCATGAATATTGCTTTCTTCATAACTCCGAAAAAAGACAGCGTTTATCTAACATATGATTCTACCATGAGGCAGGCTTTAGAAAAAATGGAATACCATAGATATACGGCCATCCCTTTAATTGATAAGGAAGGCAGATATGTCTGCACCTTGACTGAGGGAGATCTCTTGTGGAAATTAAAAAACACCCCTGATTTGACCTTTAAAGATACTAATAAAATATGTCTCAAAGACGTTCCTACCCATATGACCAACAAAGCTTTATCAATAAATGCCAGTCTAAAGGAGGTTTTACATCTCTTAGTGGATCAAAATTTTGTTCCCATTGTCGATGATGATCAGGTTTTTGTTGGAATTGTGAAAAGAAGCACTATTATGAATTACTTGTTTAATAAATACGGCTTTGATTTTGAAGAAGATTAGCCCCAAAAATTAATGGAGGTAAAAAACCATGGAAGATAAAATAATAAAATTCTTTGAAGGAGATAAATTTGCCGCTTATAATGGGATAAAACTTATTAAGGTAAAACCGGGCTACTCTTTGGCCAGGATGGAAATTACAGCTAATCATTTAAATGGGGTAAACATTGTTCAGGGAGGAGCCCTTTTTACCCTGGGAGATCTGGCAGCTGCAGCCGCAGCCAACGCCCATGGCCGAGTAGCGGTAGCAATAAGTGCCAATATCTTATTTATTAAACCATCTAAAGGAAAGGTCTTATTTGCGGAAGCAAAGGAAATCTCTGCTTCCAAGAAGATTGCCAACTATCAGGTGGATATTTACGATGATAAACAGGAGGATATTGCTAAGCTAACCGTCATCTTATATAAAAGGGATGAAAAGATAATCTTTGAATAAGTAAAACCCTTGGCTTACAAGGGTTTTTTCATTATGGAAGGTTGGCTGCCTTGCTTCAAACTTTTAAAACAGGTACAATGTTGTATTAGTTAGCTTGATAGAAAAAAGCCCATTGCAATAGAAGAAAAAACCAAATAAAACCCTTTAAAAGGAGGCATTCAACCTATGAAAGAAATTTATAAAAATATTTATCTAAAAGAGCTTCCCCTGCCAAATAATCCTTTAAAATATTTGAATTTTTACATTATTAAAGGCCAAGAAGAATCCTTGATTATTGATACAGGTTTTAACCGGGAGGAAATAAAGGAAGAAATAAGAAAAGTCTTTGCAGAATTAAAGCTGGAACCGGAAAAGACTATTCTTTTTCTGACCCACCTGCATTCAGACCATACGGGCTTAGCTACTTATTTAGAAAAAATGGGTTTAAAGGTCTATGCCAGTAAAATGGATGGGGATTTGCTAAATAGCAGTGTAGAAAAATCAGATCCAATGTGGCAGAATACAATTCAACATGGAATTTGGCAAGGACTGGAAGAAGACCAATTAGATATCGAAGACCATCCTGGTTTCAAGTTCCGCCCCACAGCTCATATAAATTACATTCCTGCAATTCCGGGAGAAGTTATTCAAATTGGAGAATATAATTTTGAAATCATCGATTTAAAAGGTCATACCCCGGGAATAGTAGGTCTTTATGAAAAAGAACACAAGATACTGTTCTGTGGAGACCATATCTTAGGAGATATAACCCCTAATATTACCTTTTGGGGATTCCAATATGGAGATATATTAGGTACTTATTTAAAAAGTTTAGATCTTGTTTATAATATGAACATCGAGCACCTTTTCTCTTCCCACCGCTCTTTAGTCGACGACCATCGGAAAAGAATCGAAGAGCTTTACGCCCACCATGAAAAAAGACTAAACGAAGCAAGACAGGCTTTAAGAAAATCCGGAAAATCCACAGTAAGAACAGTAACTAAACAATTACAGTGGGATATTAAAAGCAAAAATTGGGATGAGTTTCCGAAGTCGCAGAAGTGGTTTGCAGCCGGAGAAGCCCACGCCCATTTGGAACATCTTAGAGCTTTAGGCGAAGTAACCATGGAAGAAGAAAAGGGGGTTCTCTACTACTGGCTTAAAGAATAAAATACCCTTTAGTCCCGCTTCCATAGAGAATTTAAGTGGGAATAATAGGTGGAAGAAACACATCGGCAGACAGTTAGTTTTCCCTGTCTGCCGATTACTTTTTTATGGAATTCCTTTTATCTTCTTTCCTGTTTTACAACCACATCTGGCTCTGCAAAGCTATTAGTGATCTGGTAATAGATCCTAGACATCCCCAACCTGTTTCCCGCCATCTTATCTCCCTTCTTAAAAAGAAAGCAGAGGCTTTTTATGACATCTATCATTTATGTAAACTGATACAACTAACAAACCTAAAACAAATTAAGGGACTAGGCAGTTGCCTGAAAAATAAACCAGCCATCCTTAACCGAAAACCGGTATACTCCACCATGTTTCTCCACGATATAAGCCATACTCTTTGTGCCAAAACCATGCCCCTGTTCTTTGGCCAAAGGCAAGCCCTGATAAAAGCTTGGTTCTGTCTGATAGCTGTTGCGAATATCAAGGCAGAGCTTGCTGTTTTTAGAAAACACTCTCAGGCTGATTTGGCGGTCTTTGCTGTCCGATATGCCTTTACAGGCCTGGATGGCATTTTCCAAAGCATTTGACAGGAGTGAGCAAAGCTCGGTATCGCTCAAAGTCAGCCTGTCAGGAAGCCGCACATCCATGACCAAGAAGATTCCCACCTGTTTTGCCTTGGCAGCAAAGGAAGACAAAATCAGATTAACGGTTTCCCTTTCGCAAAAGCGCATGGGCGTGATAGCCTCCAGGTCAGACTGAACAAGCTGTAGATACCTTTTGATTTCCCCTAGGTTTTCTTTATATGCCAAGCCCTGCAAAAGGGCAAGATGGTGACGCAGATCATGCCGGTAGGCTGCGGCATTCTGTTGCAGCTGCCGGAGGGAAGACAATTCTGTTTGTACCTGCCTAAACTGCATATCCAGCATATCCCGCTCCCTTTGGATGCTCGCCTGTTTCTGCATTTCCTCATAGTAGAAAAGAAGAAAAAGAAAATAAAAGGCGGATATAAGAAAAGGCATAAATTGTACAGCCACCCGGCTTCCCCTATACATAAAATCGGTGTAAACAGTAGAGGCATAGTCAAAGAAATAGTAAAAAGCCGGCACGGCGCCAAACAGCAGGCAGGATTTAAGGGAGCGTTCCATCAGGTGCCGAGCAGAATTTAGCACATATTTTTGGAGGAAATAGTACATCAAAAAGGCAGCGGTAATATAACCAAGGTGATCCATGACAGCGTTATCAAAAACACCCCCTAAAACAGCACCGACCCAACGGGGAGGCTGGCAGCACAGGAAAGAGACAAACATACTGGTTAGGGAAATCAACCAGGGCTGCTTTAAGTATAGGATGATAAAAAGGGTAACCGGCAAATGGGAAAGCAGGGGATATATTTTTATTGTCCTCTCCATCCCCCAGACCCGCAAGCAGACAAGCTGCACAATAAAAAAAAGGATGGTAAAGCAGCCGACAGACAGGTAATTCTTTCGTGTACGGACCATTCCGGCCAAGCTGACTGCAACCATCGTACCGAACAGGAGGGCAATGAAGTAGCGGAAAAATGCAATGGCACTTTCTAACATGAGCTTATTCCCCCTCCATTTGATAATTCAGATATTGCTGTTTAATCTCCTTTACCTTGCCCTGGGCAATAGGGACAGTGGAAAGGGTCTGTAAGGTCAGCTCGTGATTTTTAATGGTATCCACATATTGCATATTCACAATATAAGAACGGTGGGGTTTGATAAAACACCCATATTTCAGAAGCTTATCGCAGGCAGAGGAAAAGGATTCCGTGCATTCGATTACCTTGCCGGAGCACAGGTGATACAAAACCTTTCTGCCGATGACTTCGGCAAAGGCTAAGTTGGAAATCAATATTTTTTGAATGCCTTCATTGCTTTTTACGATAAGCGCATCCTCCTCTTTTTCCCTCTTTATCCGCTCTAACACTTCATCCAAGGTGAAGAAGAACTTTTCCTTTGAAATCGGCTTTAGTACATAGTTAATAGCTTTCACTGAATAGCTTTCTAATGCAAATTCGGGGGATAAGGTAAAAAATAAAATCGGTGCGGTTTTGTCAAAAGCACGAATTTCCTTTGCCACCTCAATGCCCATAAAAGCCGGCATAATAATGTCCAAGCAGTAGATATCAAACCGCTTTCCTTTTTCCAAGACCGAAAGCAAGTCAAATCCGTTTGAAAAGGCAGCGTATTCACAGCTAAGATTTTTCGTTAGCCTGTATTGGTTTATAAGCTGTACCATATTGGCCAGTTCCTCAATATTGTCATCGCAGACCGCCAGCTGCAACATAAGTATTCCCCCATCTCTTTCCAAATTCGCACTATAAGTTTAGCATAAAGTGGATATCAAAAACTACGATTTAGATAAAAAAACCTGTTTTATGTCAAAAAAATCATCTTTCATGCAGCGGACGGTTTTTTAAGAAGTATTTTTGCTAAATTGAATCCAAGGAAATCTTCCCTTCACACCGGCACACAGGAAAGGGGAAACTAAATGGAAGTTGAACGGGCCCCTTCCGAATGAAAACCTGGCCTAGGAGCCAGAGGCTTAAATTTTCCGGAGCCACAAACACAAAACGAACAGACGGACAATGGTCTGTCTGCCTATTTTCCAATAAAGAAAGGAGGATTTTATGATGCTGCCAACTGTTATCGCAATAGCCGCAATTGCTGCCTTCATTGTTCTCTGGATAATCTCCACCCAGCGCAGGCTGGTCGTGTTTGATGAGAACATCAGCAATGCCATGAGTCAGATCGGGGTGCAGTTGTCAAGCCGTTTTGATGCCCTAACGGCTCTTTTGGCTTTGACCAATGGCTATGCCAAGCACGAAAGCGAAACCCTGATTGAGACTATCAAAGCCAGAAGAAGTGTTATTACCGCAAAATCCACCCCGGATGATGTGTTGCGCCAAGAAGGGATTATTTCTGAAGTTCTAGGCAGGATAGCCATGGTAACGGAACAATACCCCGCATTAAAGGCAAGCGAAAACTATATCAAAACCATGGAGGCGGTGCAGACCTTTGAAAACATGGTGCGTACCAGCCGCCTGATTTACAACGACAGTGTAACCAAGCTAAACCGCGAAATCCGAATGTTCCCGGTCTCCCTGATTGCCGGAATGTTAGGATTTCAACAAAGGGAGTACCTTGTGGAAGAGGAATCCAAAGCGGAAATACCAAGCATGAAATGAGGTGTCCTATGCGCAAAAAAAGGAGGGAATGATCATGGGCTTATTTTCTAAAAAACCTCCTTGCCCCATCTGCGGCGGCAAGATCTCCTGGTTTCTGCCTTCAAAAGTTGAAGACCAATATATCTGTGACAACTGTTATAGAAAGATTGATATGGAAACCGGCAAGTTAAATAATTTGACAATGCAGGATTTCCGAGAATATTTAGCATTTTATGATCAAAATCAATGGCTGAAAGAACAGTTCCTAATCTCTGAACGGATTGACTTTGGCCTTTTGGATACAAAAATCATCTTTGATTACCAGAACAAATTGTTCTGCATGAGTAAAAACCCGGATAAAACCGTATTCGAGGGCAAGCAGTTGAAATCTTTTACCATTAAAGAAGACAACTCTCTCTTATTCGAAGGCTCAGCCAAGGGTATACTCCCCTATCCAAGCACTGTACCGGAGCGGGCTATGGCTATGGGGCCACAAATCGCCCAGTTTATGCTGAACAAACAGATGGCAAAAACCCTTGACAAGCTGGATGACGGCAAAGAAAACGGAACAGCACCAGTGCAGTATTTTGATCTGCCGGAACCCTTTAGAGCATTTAACGTAGAGCTGCATTTCGATCATCCCTACTGGACGGTGATCAAATGCGACATGGACGGTCCCCGATTTAATAATACCCACCCAGATGTGAACGAT
>DUMD01000137.1 GCA_012840065.1 Clostridia bacterium | reverse complement strand
CCCTATCCGGGCACCTCGTCTTATAGTAACCCCCTTTATTTTTTCTTTTCTTTCTTCCGTTCTGCCCAGATAATTATCGTTGGTCGTAATTACCATGGGAGCAATAAAAACATTTTCTCCGATTTCCGAATAGGCAGTAATATAAGCCCCAGTCTGAATTCTGGTCGCCGGACCTATCTTAACCTGGTTTTCTAAAGTAACCTGTCTTCCAATTAAAGAAGAAGGACCAACCACACAATGTTCTCTAATACTGGCAAAATCCCCCACCGTCACCTCGTCCTTCAAAACAGAGCCAGCATAGACCACCGCATTGCTGCCTATTTTTACCCCCCTTCCAATTATGAGCCCGGGAAGTTCTTTATTGTAGCTGAGGCTACTTAACTTGCTTAAGCTAGGCTGCTGGCCTAAAATAACCCCGTCGCCTATAATGCTGTTGTCGCCAATTTCCACCCCGGCATGGATTACTACATTTGAACCAATTACTACATTTTTACCTATTTTCACCCCTTTTCCGACCACACTGAACCGGCCGATAGTACAACTCTTATCCAGTTTAGCACTACTATCAAGATAAAAATCCACCCTCATACCTCCCATTCACTCAAAACAACTTCCCTTTTGGTCAAAGCTGATTCATGAAGAGCTAAAATCAAAGCAAGAGATTTCCTCCCTTCTCTACCATCAACGAAAGGTTTTTCACCCCTTCTAACAGCTCTCAAAAAATCCTGATAAACTTCTAAATGCCCCTTGAATTCCTGATCCTTCAAGCCTAAATCATCCCTTAAACCATCTTCGAAAATCCAGGTTTTTATTGTGCTGGCAGTGGTCCCTGACAATACCGCCGTTCCCTTCTCACCAAAAATAGCTAAACTTTCCTCCAGATTCCGGGGATAAATACTGGAACTAACTTCAATCGTACCTAAGGCCCCGTTTTTAAAACGGATAATTCCTACTGCCAAATCCTCCGCACTGCCAGGACTTACCCGATTAGCAGTATAAGCAAAAACGGAACTGGGAGAACCCATCATCCACAGTAAGAGGTCTAAATTGTGAATAGCCTGATTAATTAAGGCTCCTCCTCCCAGCTCTTTTCTTTCTCTCCAGGGATTGTTTAAGTAATATTCCCTATTCCGATTCCAGCGCACAATTGCACTTCCATGGCTTAACTTACCAAACCGTCCAGCCTCCACTGCTGAACGCAGTAGTTTTACTGCCGGTTTAAATCTGTTCTGCAGCACAACGGTAAGCACTACCTTATTATCTTCACAAGCAGCTATTAAATTATCCGCCTCTTCCAGGGTCAAAGCCATGGGTTTTTCTACAACCACATGAATTCCTTTTTCAGCCGCTTCTATTCCCATGGAAGCATGCAACCAGCTTGGAGAGCAGATAGCAACAGCATCTATCCCACTGGCAAGTAAATCCTGGTAAGATGTAAAATAGGGAATATTATAGCGTCTGCTAAAAGTTTCAGCTCGATCCAAATCCGGATCATAAACCCCAGATAAAATTGCTCCCGGCAATTGCCGGAGAGCCATTACATGTTTATGGGCAACTTGGCCGCAGCCGGCCAAGCCAACTTTAAATAGACCCAATTTGCTCACCATCCTCCTTTCCAACCTGCTTTACTTTCCGGTAAACTGCTCCTATCCAATGGTAAGTTTTTTTCCTGGGAATAATCCTTCCGATAATAGCCAGTAACCAGGACAGCAACCCTCTTTTAAATTTTTCTGTTCCCTTTTGGCCGCATTGGGGGCAAACCGCCAATGGCCAGGGATTATAATGTCCAGCTAAATTTTGCCGGATAAAAACCTCCCATTTATACGGTCTTTCTGTTTTACCGCCTAAAAACTCAGTTCTAACCACTCTGAAGCCAGGAAATAAATCAACCAGATCTTCCAAATCAAAACTTCTTACGTGACGGTAGCGGTGATAAGTACAAAAACAGGAAGGACAGCGGACAAATCTTTGCAAAAGATATTCCCGGTAAGGAACAGTGACGACAATATATTCTTTAGCAACCCTTGCCCCTTCCCGCAGACAATTCTCGTAAATTGACACAGGCAAATGTTCAATTACTTCTGATAAAAGGACCAGGTCAAAAGAATTATCCGAAAAGGGCAGTCTGTCTGCCCCAGCCCTGACCGTTTCAGCTTTAACCTGTTTTAGGGCAGAAGCAGATAAATCAACTCCTACTACTCTGGGGAAAATTTTTGCTAATCTGTTAGTTATAACCCCGTCACCGCATCCCACATCCAAAATTGACTCTACTCCGGCCGGAATAAGGTTAATGGTTTGCAAAATCCGGTTTAGTTCTAATTCAGAAGGATGCTTCCTTTTCCAAATTTCTTTCTGTTCGTAATAATCACTAGCAAAATCTTTCATCGCCTTTACCTCAAACCCTAATAATTTTTTCCCGACCCTTCTGCACATTTTTGGTGGCATTACGGGTATCCAAAACAACTTGAGCATTATCTACAATAAATTGATAATCTAGGTTAGAATGATCGGTGATGATTAAGGTGCAATCAGCCTTAGCCAGATTTTCCTTTGTAAGCTCTACACTTTGCAGGTAAGTACCTTTAGCAGAAAGATAAATCTCAGGGATAAAAGGATCGTGATAGCTGACATTTGCCCCATTCTCCCGAAGAATAGAAATAATTTTTAGAGAAGGTGATTCCCGATAATCATCAACGTCCCGTTTATAAGCTACACCCACCAGCAAAAGATTTGCTCCTCTAAGTGATTTTTTCTTTTCATTGAGAATAGAATTAAGCAAGGATATAACATACCAAATTGCCTCGTTGTTGATTTGGCCAGCTAGATCAACAAATCTTAAAGAAAAATCATATTCTTTAGCCTTCCAGGCTAGGTAGTAGGGATCAATAGGAATACAATGTCCTCCTATTCCCGGTCCTGGATAAAAAACCTGAATACCAAAGGGTTTCGTGGCAGCGGCATCAAGTACTTCCCAAATGTCGATCTTCATCTTGCTGCATAAAAGCATAAATTCATTAACTAAAGCAATATTCACCGCCCGGTAGGTATTCTCAAAAATTTTCGCCATTTCAGCAATAGCAGGTGAAGAAACTTCCACCACATTTTCAATGGTCTGTCTGTAGAAAGTACTAGCAACTCTAGTACACTGTTTAGTTACCCCTCCCACAATTTTTGTGGTATTTTTGGTATTGAAATTACTATTTCCCGGATCTACCCGCTCAGGCGAAAAGGCTAAGAAATAATCTTCTCCTACTTTAAGTCCCGTTTTTGCTAAATTAGGCAGAACAATCTCTTCCGTCGTACCCGGATAGGTGGTACTTTCCAGAGTAATTAAATGGCCAGGTCTTAAATGTTTTTCCACCTGTTTAACAGCCTCTTTTATATAAGTTAAATCCGGATCTTTATTAGGGGTTAACGGTGTGGGCACACAGATAATAATTACATCCGCCTCTTTTATCTTTGCTGGATCGGTTGCAGCTGTTAATCTGCCCAAGTT
>DUMD01000009.1 GCA_012840065.1 Clostridia bacterium | reverse complement strand
GGATTAATAATCATATGGGTTCTAAAGGAACTGCCGATGAGCGGGTGGTGGGGGCTGTCCTGCGGGCTGCTAAGGAAGAAGGGGTTTTCTTTTTGGATAGCAGGACAACCGCCCAGTCGGTAGTGCCGGCGGTGGCTGGAAGGCTGAAGGTTCCTTCCAATACAAACAAGGTTTTTCTGGATAATGAGAAAAAGGTGGACTATATTAAAGGTCAGCTGGAAAAACTAGTCAAGATTGCCCAAAAAAACGGAGAAGCTATTGGGATTGGACATGTTCATCCGGCTACGGCAGAGGCTATTTCTCAAATGATTCCCGAATTTGAAGCCAAAGGGATAACCCTGGTTTATGTGCAAGAGTTAATGAAATAAAAAGGTTAAAAACCGGTCTACAGTTTTGCAGACCGGTTTTAATTTTTTTGTGTTTTTATTTAGCTTTTTCTGCTATACAATGGAGTTAGCGGGGTGAAAAGGAAATGGAAAAAATTCTGATTATTGAAGATGAACAGTCCATTAGGGAGTTAATCAAGCTTAATCTTTCTGTTGTTGGTTATGAGACCTATGAAGCTTCCGATGGGGAAGAGGGGTTAAAAGTTTTGAACAGCCGGGAAGTGGATTTGGTTATTTTAGACCTTATGCTGCCTAAAATTGAGGGCTATGATTTACTGCCTCTTATTCTGGAAAAGAAAGTACCGGTTATTTTGCTTACTGCAAAGGATGGAATTAAGGATAAGGTCAAGGGGTTGAATATGGGGGCGGATGATTATATAACCAAGCCCTTTGATGTTCTAGAGCTGTTAGCAAGGATAAAAGCTGTGCTTAGGAGGGCGGGAAAGGAAATAAAAAGAAAGGGCTTTGATGATGTAGAGATTTATGATGAGCAGAGAAAGGTGTTTAAAGCGGGCTTGGAAATTGAATTAACCCCTAAGGAATATGATTTGCTGAAAATCCTGGTTGATAATAAGGGGATTGCCATGTCCAGGGATAAGCTGTTGGAGCTGGTCTGGGATTATGATTATGAGGGCAATACCAGGACCGTGGATGTCCATGTGCAGAGGCTGAGAAATAAATTGAAAACCGATAAAATTAAAACGGTATATAAAGTGGGATACCGACTGGAGGATTAAGATGAAATTTAGCTGGAAGGTTTTTTTTCTTTGTATGGGGGTCTACCTGCTTACTCTAGTCACTGCGGCTGTTTTGGTAACTGAAGGTACATATTATAGGACGCTTCAAAAAGAGATAAGGCGCAGTTTGGATGAGGAAAACAGTTTTTATTTTACCCTGACCTTATTTCTTACTGCTAATCAAAGAGAGGGCGGAGGAATAAATCTAGAGGAATACGGTCAAAAGGTTCTATCCCTGGTGGAGGCAAACCAGACTTATCTGGAAATTTATAATGAGGATTTGGACTTGCTGGCTTCCTCGACTCCCCTAGGGAAAAGCTGGCCCTTTGAACGGAAAGATTTGAAACAGGCTTTGTCTGGAGAAAGGAATTATGTTCTGAGATGGAAAGATAAGGAGCATTATTTGTTTATAAATGAAGCCATTAAGGTCAATGAGAGTAAGCTGGTTCTTTCTTTAGTGAAAAATATAACTTATCTCGATGAACAGAAAAAAGAACAATACTTACTTTTTTTCCGGGCTGGTTTAATCGGGTTGGTAATGGTGGCTGTGGTTACCGGGGTAATGAGTAAAATAATGCTCAAACCGGTAAAACAATTAACGGAAACGGTTAAAAACATAGCTGCCGGGAGTTATAAAGAAAGGGTAAAAGTTAAGGCGGGCGATGAGATAGGGCTGTTAGCGGAACAGTTTAACAGGATGGCGGAGGAAATAGAGAGCAGGATTAAACAGTTAGAGGAGGAGGGGGAAAGGAAACAGAGATTTATTGACAATCTTACCCATGAATTAAGGACTCCTTTAACTTCTGTCATCGGTTATGCCGATTTGCTGGCAAAAATTAAGTATGATGAGGAAGTATTTAGGAAAGGCCTTCATTACATTTATGCAGAAGGGAATAGAATGCTGAAACTGATAAACAGCTTAATGGATTTAATTCTCCTCCGGCAAAACGCCTTTGAACTGAGAAAAATGCCTGTTTTACCCCTTCTTAATGAGGTGAGAGAATTGATGCAGTTTAAGGCGGCAGAAAAAGAAATTACTCTTAGGGTGGAAGGGGAGGACAGGGAAGTGGCGATGGACAGGGATTTATTGAAAGGAGCTTTAATGAATTTGGTGGATAATGCCCTTAAAGCTTCGGAGGAAGGAAAGACAGTGATCTTAGGGGTGAAAACTAGAGGAGTAAATACCTGTCTTTATGTAGCAGATCAGGGAAAGGGAATGGAGGAGGAAGAGGTGGGAAAAATTTTGGAGCCCTTTTACCGGGTTGATAAAGCCCGTTCCCGCAGAGAGGGCGGAGCGGGTTTAGGCTTGGCTATTTGTCAGGAGATAGTTAGAGTCCACGGAGGACGAATAGAAATAGAGAGTGAGCCGGGAAAAGGAACCAGGGTCAAAATAATTATCTAATTTTACAAGTTGGAAACAAGTTGGTGAAAAGTCTGTTGTAAAAATTCGTTAATCTAAAGGAAAGGAGGGGATGAAATGAAGAAGTGCTTAAGTTGTCTTATGCTTATCGTTTTTTTACTTCTAACAGGCTGTGGTGAGGAGAAGGTTAATGATAACCAGATTTATAGTGCGGAAAGGGAAACGGAACAAAAAATTGAGCGGGCTGAGGCAAATTTGAACAGGGTTAAGGGCATGGACCCTTTTAAGGATGTTCCTCAACTAGACCTTGCTTCTCTTCCCTTGAATAATTCTGATTCTGTGGGTGATCCTATTATTTTGACCTATTCTCCCGATGGAGGAAGCGTTTACTTCATGGTACGCTTGAAAACTGAGGATCCGGTGGTTGTTTTGAGTGGAGAAACCACTGAGAAAGTACGCTTGCTAAAGTTTGACCGCCAATATAAAGAAACTGTTATCCTGGCAGAAGATATTCCCTTTATCAGAACGGTTAAATGGAATAGGGAGGGAACAATGGTTGCTTTTGCCGGCGGGGATAGGCTAACTATTTACGATTGTGAGGATGGTAAGGTCTTGCTTGAAGAGGAGGCTGCCAACGATCGGGTCAGTTATTTTGGCTGGTCTCCGGAGGGAAATCAACTTTTTACTGAGCATCCTAATCTGCCTAACGGCAGTGTCTACTATCTTGGGAGCGATCCTAAACTTGAGCATGCCTATGAAAATGATCTTGAGCTTTACTATAAAGGAGAATTAGATGATGATTATTCTTACGCAACCTGGACTTATATAGAGGAGAATAAAGAGGGTAAGCCTACAGGGATTTTTTCCCGGACTGTTCTTTTAGACAAAGAGGGACGAATTGTCAGGGAGCTTGGGCTAGGCAGATTTAGAGATGCTTATCTTCGTTCTATGCTTCAGGTGGGAGAAGCTGGTTTTGGCCTACAGTATTATCCCGATATAGGCAAATCCGATCAGTTTAAACTTCTCACCGAGGAATATGTTTATGACGCCAAATTTGCTGCTGGAGGTAAAATAGTCTATACGGCTCAGGACAGGAATAAGATAAACCTCTGTATTGCTGACAGGGAAGGACGGGAACTGGCCAGCTTTGAGGTTTCGGGAGGGAGTATTGCCCTTTCTCCTGATGGAAAAACTGCTTATATCGGCGGTAAGGGGCAGGAAGAAATTAGCCTTGAGGAGGGTAAGCTAGTTAAAAGAAAGGGTCAACTGTATAATGAGGCGGAAGGTGAAGTTTATGCTGCTATCCTGGGGGCCATGGATATTTATTACAAGCATGAAATGACTGGGGTAGAGGATTATGAAGGGGCTAAAGCCTATTTCGTAGATAGCCATGATCCCGAACAGTGGGCTTATTTTGAAGTTTTGAACAGGTTTAAGGAGATGAAATATAAATCAGTTTATAATCTTTATAAATATGTGGTTAGGGTAGAGCTTCTGGAGCCAATCAAATATTTTGGAGAGAATAGGGCTTCTGCCTTGGTAGGAGTTGTGGCAGAAAACTCCATGGGGTCAGGAATGGGAATGCAGCATAGCCTGGAACTGATAAAAGAGAGCGGAAAGTGGTATGTTACTGGTTTCAGCACTTTTCCTGATTCTAAAGAGGCTCGGGAAATGAGGCAGAGAGTAGAAAAAATTGCTAAGCAGGCCCGGGCGGGAAGTTTGTTTGACGGGCAGCTTAATGGTAAAGAGATTGAGGTTGGTCAAATTCAGTTTTGGCAGCTGAGTGAGCCTCATTTAGCCAGTAAGGTAGGTAATGCTAATTACTGCAAGGTTTATTTAAAGGTTAAGGACAATGGGGAAGAGGTTATTTATAAGCTGGTGCTGGAGAAGAAGGGAAATTCTTGGAAGGCGATTATCTTGGATAAGGAAAGATTGAGTTATTTATTCTAATTCCTTTGCCCCGAGGCAAAATTCATCGGCCAGGAAGTTGGAGGACATAAAAAATCGGTTCGTCACCTACGGACGTTGCCGGCTGAATTAACGGCTTGTTCAGAAAAATTGGAGGAGCCGAATGAACGGACATCCTGTCCGCCATTCGGTTCACCTCCAATTTTTCTTTTCTGCGCCTAATCCAGCATCGGCTCCGTCCTCATGGTGGACTCACCGATTTCCCTGTGATTCCCTTATTCATAGTGTGGTTTTTGTTAAGTAGGTTGGAAATAAGTTATGAGTAGTTGTTGGGTTTCTGCTCCGTCCTTAGGGTGAGCTTACCGATTTTCCTATGCCCCTATTACTCATATTTTTGCGAGGTTAGTTAATAGTTTTTTTTGCAATAGTTCCTACTTTAAGGTGACTTGAGCTGTTTTTAGGCTTACATATTCTCTTTAGATGTTTTTCCTAGGCTTTTTCTTCTGCGGGGTGGGAATAAATTATCAATAATAATCCATGTCAGGATTTTTTGGGGATTAGGAATATATTTGCTGTTGTAATGGGGATAGAAGTTGTTTTTAGATAGAAGAGAGAACTGGACAAGGGCTTCAAGCTGGGATATTATTATGTTAATCTAGGATAGGAAAGAAGGATAAGCTATGTACCAAGCTTCAAGGGAAAATATTGACTTTATTGTTAAGGAAGGCCGGCCCCGGGAGTTATATTTTGACAGTCCTTTGCCTTCGGGGGATGGGAAGGTGGATAGGGTTAAGGCCCTGCTTTTTGAAGCGGAGAAACCGAAGGGGGCTGTTATCTTTTTGCATGGATTGGGAAATAGGAATTTTAAACCCCTCCGGTATTATCCGGAAAATTTCCAGCACAATGGTTATACCGTTGTTATGCCGATTCTTCCCTATCATTTTGAACGGACGCCGGAGGGTAAAAAGAGCGGGGTTGCTTTTCTTCAGGGGACGGATGAGGAAATTATGAGCCATTTTGAACAGGCTGTAACCGATGTTTTGGTCTGTCTTGATTATCTCCAAAAGTCTGGCTATTCTAGAATGAATATTATGGGTTTTAGTTTTGGCGGAATGATTTCCGCTATTGTAATGGGACTTGATCGAAGAATTGAGAAGGGAATTTTTGTTGTAACGGGAGGTAATTTTGAGTATATAACCTGGCAAAGTGTTGCCACCAGGGTGCTGCGGGTTTCTTACGAGGAAAATGAGGAGTGTAATCAAGAGAAATGTCATCAGCTTCATCTTGCTTTTGATAGTTTTGCCCGGACTTTTTCTTCTCCTTTAGATTTAGAGAAAATGCCGGTTTGTTTTCGTTATGATCCTTCCCTTTTTGCCGGGCTGATAAAAGCGGATAAGGTTTTAATGTTTAATGCTCTTTTTGATCCTTTTATTCCCCGGAAATCAGCCGATGATTTATGGGTCCGGCTGGGAAAACCAAAGAGATACTTTCTTTTCTCCGGCCATCTGACGGCCCATTTGTTGGGTAAAAGGTTCATTCTTGACAAAAGCCTGGCTTTTTTAGAAGGAAAAGAGGAGGAGATTTTTTCCTAAGCTAAACCTGAACATTTGTTCGCTTTTTTCGTTTAACCCTTGTAAAAGATGTGGTATAATGAAGGACGAAATGGGGTGAAAGGATGAGCATTTTTAAATTAAAAGGGGATTTTCAGCCTCAGGGGGATCAGCCCCAGGCGATTGATTCCTTGGTAGAGGGAATAAAGAAGGGTTATAGGATGCAAACTCTGCTGGGGGCGACAGGAACGGGGAAAACCTATACCATGGCTAATGTGATTGCCCGGGTGCAAAAACCTACCCTGGTCATCGCCCACAACAAAACCTTGGCTGCCCAGCTTTACAGCGAATTTAAGGAGTTTTTTCCGGATAATGCGGTAGAATACTTTGTCAGCTATTATGATTATTATCAGCCGGAGGCCTATGTGCCCCAGACTGATACTTATATAGAAAAGGATGCTTCCATTAATGAGGAGATAGATAAACTTCGCCACTCTGCTACCAGCGCTTTATTTGAACGGCGGGACGTTATTGTAGTGGCCAGCGTATCCTGTATTTACGGTTTAGGTTCACCGGAAGAATATAAGAACCTGGTTTTATCTCTCCGGCAGGGGATGGAGAGGGATAGGGACGAGGTTTTAAGAAAATTGGTTGACATTCAGTATGAACGGAATGAAATTGATTTTACCCGGGGGAAATTTCGGGTTAAAGGGGATGTGCTGGAGATTTTCCCTGCCGGCAGTTCCGAGCGGGCAATTCGGGTAGAGTTTTTTGGTGATGAGATTGACCGGATAACGGAAATTGACAGTCTTACCGGTAAGGTTTTGGCCGAAAGAAATCATGTTGCTATTTATCCCGCTACCCACTATGTAACTTCGAAGGCAGGGATGGAGAGGGCAATTGCTGCTATTGAAACAGAACTGGAAGAACGTTTGGCTGAGCTCAGGGCTAATGGTAAGCTGCTGGAAGCCCAGCGTTTGGAGCAGAGAACCAGATATGATTTGGAAATGATGAGGGAAGTAGGCTATTGTCAGGGGATAGAAAATTATTCCCGCCATCTAGCCGGACGAAAGGCAGGAGAAGCCCCTTATACTTTGTTGGATTT
>DUMD01000136.1 GCA_012840065.1 Clostridia bacterium | reverse complement strand
CGGAATTGTCTTTTCTTCCCTCAATTTTTCAGCTGCCCGATCCACATCCTCTAATAATTGGGACAGCTCTTCATTCAAATTTTCCCTGCGAACCTGATTAAGCTGGGTTTTAAAACTTATTTCCGGTCTAACAACATTTACTAACTCTTGACTTTCCCGGATTATCATGCTATCCCGGCTGCCGCCCCCCAAAGAATTAACCTTCACCATATCTCCCCCCAGGTTTTCCTGTTTTGATCCACTGACTAACGGTTTAAACTCCTTTTTTAGCACCCAGCGAAAAACAGTAATTATTTATTAGTCAGTATTTTAGCATATACTTCTTCAAAATGGGCACTTATCAGTTTATTTATTTCATCTGCAGGCCTATTCCCATTTATAATCTTAATTCTTTCTGGATTTTCGGCAGCTATTCTTAAATACCCCATCCGTACCCTTTGATGAAAATCCATATTCTCTCTTTCAATCCTATCCCCATTAAGAGAACAGCTGTCATTTTTTACCATTCTAGCCCTGGGCACGCCTATTTCAGGGGGAATATCCAATAAAAAAGTCAAGTCAGGTTCAACTCCATCTAAAATCAGTCGATTAAGCTCCTCAATAAAATTAATGGATATACCCCGGCCATAACCCTGATAAGCTAAAGTTGAATCTAGAAAACGATCGCAGACAACTATTTTCCCTGCTGCCAAAGCAGGTTTGATCAATTCTGCCAAATGCTGTACTCTGGATGCCGTATAGAGAAAAATCTCTGTAATGGGATCCATCTTAATATTCTTAGGATTTAAAAGAATAGCTCTAATCTGGTCGCCAATGAATGTACCACCTGGTTCTCTGGTAATAAGATAATCGTAATTATTTTTCTCTAAAAAATTGGCAAATAAATTGATCTGGGTCGTTTTGCCAGATCCTTCTATTCCCTCAAAAGTAACAAAAAAACCTTTCATCTTTTCTATTCCTTTCTCTGTCGCTACTACCCCTATATTTCAATTGGGCTACTCTTCAATTGGGCTACTCTAATTAAAATTCAGCTAAAACCTAATATCCATTCGGTTTCTTTATAGAAAGATTAGGAAGAATAAATGACAACCCTCCGATTTGGTTCTTCACCTAAGCTTTCCGAACTGCAGTTATATCTGCTTGCCAGTTGATGCTGTAATTTCCTTATCGCAGAAGATTGGGGAGAAAGTTCAACTTCCTCCTCTCCCAATTTTATTCTTCTAATTGCTTCCTCTGCCTCTTTAAGAGCAGCAGTTAAATTCTTTTGGGTCGAACTTCCAAAAAGGTCTTCTAACATGTTTTCAAGTTGAGCCACCGTATTACTTTTGACTACATAAATCGGCAGTCCCCTTCTTTCTGCCTCTTTTATCTTTTGAGGTTCTTTTCTATATTGGGCTTTAATTGTAACAACTAAATCTGCCTCATGCAGTTCTTTAACAATTTGAGCAGGAACCTGAAGAGATCTGATAGCCTTTTCCAGTCTGTTCCGGTTAACAGCATAGGGGTAAATTCCCATAATCTTGGCATTGTTTCTTCCTCTGACCTTAACTGTCGGAGTTTGTTCCATTTGTTCCAGCAGTTCATTATTGCTTTCCTGCACTATTTCATATTGACCGGAACTGTTTCTAACCCTGATTTCCGGTTTAGGTTCCAGGCCTCTGAGGATAAAATCCACCACCTGGGCCACATCGTGGTGAATAGCAAAGGTATCCTTTTCTCTAATTTCCACTATAGTTTCAAAGGTAGGAGGAGCCTTCCGTTCCAAAACGGTTTTTTGGGTCCCCCTTCGTTTAGCCTCCTCATCGCCAAGAGTAACTGCCTGAATCCCACCTACTAAATCACTTAAGGTAGGGTTCATAATTAGATTTTCCAGGCTATTCCCGTGGGCTGTGCCAATCAGCTGCACTCCCCGCTCAGCAATAGTCCGGGCAGCCTGAGCCTCCTGAACAGTACCAATTTCATCTATAATAATAACCTCAGGCATATGATTTTCCACTGCCTCAATCATCACATCATGCTGTCTTTCCGGGGAAGGAACCTGCATTCTCCGGGCTAAACCAATGGCAGGATGAGGAATATCCCCATCACCGGCAATCTCATTAGAAGTATCCACAACAATAACCCTTTTTCGAAACTCTACGCTTAAAATCCGAGCCAATTCCCTAAGCATAGTAGTTTTTCCTACGCCCGGCCGGCCTAAAAGCAAAATACTTTTTCCCTTCTCAATTACATCGCGCAGAGGTTCCACTGTTCCAAAAACAGCCCTTCCCACCCGGCAGGTTAAGCCAATAATGTCTCCTTTCCGGTTCCGAATGGCAGATATTCTGTGCAGTGTTCTTTCTATCCCTGCCCTGTTATCAGGCCCGAACTGTCCAACTCTTTTTATCACATATTCGAGGTCCTCCCGGCTAATCCCTTCCTCCCTTAAATAGCGATAACCATCAGTAAACCTGGCCTCCGGCGACCTACCTAAATCCAGGACAATCTCTATTAAATTGTGAAGATTATCCTCCTTTTTTAAACATTCTGCCAGAGTAGGAGGTAAAACTGCTAACAAAGAAGTTAAATCATCGGTAATTTGCCAGGTTTGATTCATAATATCGCCATCCTTTCTTAATTTTTAACTCAAAATAGCTATTCTTCCCTCTTTATCCAGACCACGAATCTTAGCTCCCACCTCTCTTGCCTGCCGGAGATAATCAACCGCCTCTGCAGTAATTTTCTCCCCAGGACAGACTACCGGAATACCCGGCGGATATGGGCAAACCAGTTCAGCAGCAATTTCTCCTATCGTCTCTGGAAGGGGTAAAAGAACAAATTGTCTATTATAAGCCTCTCTAGGGCTAACTTCTTGTTTACCAATGGGTGGATTAGGAAAATCAATCTTTTTGACCTTTCTATCGGAAATTTCGCCATATTCCTTCGCTATTAAAACAAGGCTAACAACAAGCTTGTTCAAATCTTCCCTGCTGTTTCCGGGGGTAACAATTAAGAGAACATGGTTATTATCTGCATATTCGGGCTGGATTCTATATTTTTCTCTTAGTATTTTTGCCAATTCTTCTCCGCTTAAACCAATCCCTCGGGGAGAAATAACCAGTTTAGTAGGATCTAAAAGAAAACCCGTCCCTTTCAAGTCCTCTTCGTCTAACAAATCCAAACCTGGTAGCGCATTGATCTGCCGTCTAATTTCCCTTACTTCTTCCAGGATTTCTTCCCACAATTTTTTCCCTTTTAAAGCCATATTCCTCCTGGCCCCATCCAAGGAAGCCATTAATAAATAGGAAGGACTTGAAGTTTGTACCATTTTAAGATACCCCTTTAGCCTAATTCGGTTTATTCTTCTTCCCTGCACATGTAAAAGGGAAGTTTGAGTCAGGGAACCCAAAAGTTTGTGGGTACTCTGCACCACTAAATCTCCCCCAGCCTCAAGACCGGAGGGGGGAAGAGAAGAACTGAAACAAAAATGACTCCCATGGGCCTCATCTATTAAAACCGGTAAATCCGCATGGTGAGCTAATTTAACCAGATCTTTCAGGGCAGGGGCAACCCCTTGATAAGTAGGATTAACCAAAACCAAACCCTTTGCCTTAGGATATAATTTTAGGGTTTCCTCTACTTTAAATAAAGAAGGGCCTAAAGCTAGTCCGGTTTTTGGGCAAACTTCCACAGGCACGTATCTGGGAATGGCTCCGCTAAGAATCAATCCATAAGCAACGGATTGATGCACATTGCGGGGAACAATTATTTCTTCTCCGTCTCTGCAGAGGCTTAAAATTCCTGCCTCTATTCCGCAGCTAGTACCGTTGACCAAAAAAAAGGTCTCCTCTGCCCCAAACAGTTGGGCCCCAAGTTTTTGTGCTTCTTCAATAGGCCCCTCAGGTTGGTGCAGATCGTCTAAGCCAGGTAATTCCGTTAAATCAAAACAAAATAACTGCTGTTGAAACATTGCCAGCAGTTCCTGGTCAACTAATTGTCCGTTCTTATGACCTGGAATATGAAAAGATACATAATTCTTTTCAAGATAATTATTTAAAGCTTGTAAGATAGGAGCATTATCCTGTTTATTATTCCTTTGCACTTTCTAACCCCCAATAAATTTTAACCAACTGTCGGTTAACATTTTTATCCGGTAAGACAATCATCCATTTATACTTAAAAATATTTCGCTTAATAATTCCAAAAACCTTGCTAAATTAGAAATCCCTTTGTTTTAAGTTCCTTTCCCCGTTAAAATGTGGTAAAATAGCAAATAAATTCTAAATGTATAAACATAATAAAAAGAAAAAATATATATTGAAAGGTAGGAAACCCAATGGATTGGCCTTTAATTAATCAATTAAATTCCGGAGACGAAGTTAAAGGTGTCTTTTTAATTGCCAACAAACAGTTGAACCCTTTTAGTTCCGCCGATAAACAGGGACGCTATTACTTAAGCCTAACCTTAAAGGATGTTACCGGTCTAATCCAAGCAAGAATCTGGGATTTTGCTGAGGACATGGATGTTGAAGTTGGAGAAATCGTATTAGTAGAGGGTACAGTAAGTGAATATAAAGGAAATCTGCAGCTTAATATTCGTTCTTTAGAAAAAATCAATGAGCAGGAAATAGATATCTTTCGTTTTTTACCCCGTACTCAGAAAGATATGTCTCAACTCATTCATAAAATTAATGAAGCCATTCGGGAAATTGCCAACCCTCATTTAAACAAACTTTTAACTATTATTTTCGGCCATAACAGTAAAATAAAGCATAAATTTTACCTTGCTCCTGCCGGAAAAAATGTTCACCATGCCTATATTGGAGGCTTAATGGAGCACAGCCTGGAAGTAGTAGATTTATGCAAAGTTTTGGCTGATTTAAATCCTTATGAAATTGATCGGGACCTGCTCATAACCGGTGCTCTTCTCCATGACCTAGGAAAAATAGAGGAATACAATATCTATAACGCCGCCTTTAACCAAACGGATCAGGGCATTCTCAAGGGACATATTATTTTAGGCTTAGAAATTATTGCAGAAGTAATATCCTGTTTAAACAATTTTCCGGACAAGCTCAAACTAATGCTGGAACATCTGATTATATCCCATCACGGTAAACAGGAATGGGGATCCCCCATTGAACCCAAAACTATTGAAGCTATTACCCTGCATTATGCTGATTTGATGAGTTGCCATGTCAATCACGCCGTTCAAATAATGAACAGCCACTCGGATCAAAAATCAGCCTGGTCTAAATGGGATAAAGTATTAAATGGAAGTCTATATCTGGGAGAATACCTAAGCAGGATAAAAGAAATAGAAAGAACATCCAAATCAAGCCCTAACTACCCCGCCTCTACCTTAATTTAAACCATAATAGGTTAAAAAACATTGAAAACAAGAGAAATTGTAACAAATCTCCTGTTAAATTAAGGTTTTTGGTTAGTGATTGTTATGCTTAGCACATACAGCCTTTTTTTGTAGATTTTAAACCAGGAGCATGCTATAATACGATTACAAGTTCAAATTATTAAAAAATTCAGAGAAAGGAGTGATCTAGAAAACAGAT
>DUMD01000135.1 GCA_012840065.1 Clostridia bacterium | reverse complement strand
GACTGAGCTATCTCGGCATTCAATATGGCGACCCGGAAGGGACTCGAACCCTCGGCCTCCTGCGTGACAGGCAGGCGCTCTAACCGACTGAGCTACCGGGCCAACTAATGGTGGGCGAAACAGGGCTCGAACCTGTGACCCCCTGCTTGTAAGGCAGGTGCTCTCCCAGCTGAGCTATTCGCCCGTCGAAGCTCAATTGGAGCGTCAACACCGATTATTTTACACTAGTCTTCCACTTTAGTCAACATTAAATTCAGTTTTTATAGAAATTTATTTTAGACAAACTTGCTAAATCTCTCTCTTTTAATTTATTTCTATTTAATTTTTCCCTAAATAGCTTTTTTCTTTTAGAATCTGCTCTTACAAAAGTAAATAAAAACCTCTTATGTAGAAAAATAGTTAAAATTAAAAATCCTTTCTATATTTTTAATGACCTTCCGAATATTAATCTCCATAGATTCCTATTTGTCTGGAACAACTATTTTAACTACTTAATATAATATTAATAAAAAAACTTTAAAGTTTTAAACATAACCCAGCAGCACTTAAAGGGAGGAATAGTAAAATGGCAGTTATGAAAGGCAGATTGAGAAGCCTTTTTCCAGGTGGTAATACATCCCAAGGTTTTTATTCCTTTTATGACAATATAGTTGAACCAGGAGCAAATAAAATTTTTGTCATAAAAGGTGGACCCGGCGTCGGTAAATCAACTCTAATGCGCACAATTGGCAATGAAATGTTAGAGAAAGGTTATGATGTTGAATTTTTGCGTTGCTCTTCGGATCCAGCTTCTTTAGACGGTGTTTATTTTCCCGAACTAGATATAGCCTTGATCGATGGAACATTCCCACACATAGTAGACCCTAAAAATCCAGGAGCCGTAGATGAAATAGTTCATCTGGGAGATTACTGGAACGAAGATAAATTAAGAAAAAGTAAGCCATACGTTTTAGCTGATAATAAAAAAATAGCCAAATATTATAAAATAGCTTATAGTTATCTACAGGAAGCAAAAGTAATTCATGACCGCATTGAAAGCTATTATACGGATAGTATGAACTTTGGTTTGGTTAATAAAAAAATTGATGAAATATGTCAGGAAATATTCCCCAACAATTTGGCCAATTTAGAAAGAAATGAGTTAGCTAAACAGCGTCACATGTTTATTACCGCCATCACACCGGAAGGTTTTATCAGCGAAACAGCCAATCTTTTAAACAACGTAGAAACCCTTTATGTACTTAAAGGTGAACCGGGTACCGGCAAATCTACCCTATGTTCCCGAGTAGCTGTTTTAGCCCAACAAAAAGGATTTGCCACTGAGCTATACCATTGCCCAATCGATCCGGAAAAATTAGATGCTCTACTAATTCCAGAATTAAAAATAGCAATTATAAACGGCACCCCTCCCCATTCTTACAATTTAAAAACAGCTAGTACCTTGACTAATCTCAAGGTAATTAACCTAAATGATTATTTAGATTATAATAATCTTGAGCCGTTTCAGAAAGAAATTGCCGAAGATAAGGAAAAATTTGATTTAGCAATTGATAAAGCAATTGAGTTTTTAAAGAAAGCCAAAAAAATGCATGATCATTTAGAAAGCTATTACATCTCAGCTATCGATTTCGACAAAATTAATGAAGTAAGAAAAAAAATTTTAGAAAGAATATTAGAACTTTCAAAATCATAACCACCGTCAAAAGGATGGTTTGTTCGTCCTAATAAAAGGCAGTTACCGGCCAGCGTCTGAAGGCGCTGGTTTTCAATTTGTTCAAACCTTAATGCCCTTGACTCCTAGCTACCCTTAAACGGAAGGGTGATTTTTTGTATAACAATCACTGCGCACTCGCATGACGGATGGTTTATATTTAGCACGATTTGCGTGTTCAACAGGATCACGCCTCACAAAAAAATCAACCTCCAGGAATTTTGCAAATTTCCCAGAGGTTAATTTTTTATCCTTGCCTACTATCCTGTTCCCTAAGCTGCTTTCTTCTCCACCAAAGCAAAATGGATGTTATAAATATAAAAATACCAGCTACAGTTAGCCAAGGTATCAACTTGAACACAGTCCATCTTTCGTTAAGAGTTTTCATGTTTATACCATAAATTTCTTGCAAAGCTGATTCAACGTCCCCTGTTTCGCCGATTCTTAATAAAAACTGCTGAAATCGTTCTTCCCCCTGGTCTCTTAAATAAGCAGTTTTAACCTTGGTCTTATTAAACACAACATTTTGGGTTAAATCATCTAAAAGCCAGTAAGAAGCTTTTAACCAACCCTCTCCAGTATTTTGGGTAAGAATTCTTAACATTATTTGGTTTGCCAGTTTACGATTTGGTTCCTTAGTCTTTAGACTATAAGTCTCCTGAAAGAAATCTTCCCGGTACCCTTTTTCATCATAAATCACCTGAGCATTATCGCCAATAATATTAGCATGAATAACAGTTTTAGGCTCTAAATAAAGTTCCTGCTTAATTTCCTTTAAAGCTTGTTTAAACAATACTTTAATTTTATTTATTTCTCTATTACCTAAATCTATATAGTTAAAATTGATTTTCCCAATGGGTAGGGACACCCAGCCAGTCCTAATATCTTGAACCAAAAAACTCCGAACACCAGAATCAACAACATTACCTTTAACATCCTCTGCAATTATTCTGCCATATACTACCGTATAATAAGGAAGCTGACCTAGTGGTATTTCTATCTCATACTCATAAGGCTGATGGTAAAATTGAGGTTGATAATTAGCCAACTCTTTCTTTTTTCCGTTCTCGTTGCACCATAATTCAACCTTTATTTTTTGCAGATTACCATCAATATCATCAACAAGAGCGTTAAAGAATAAATCCAAACTATCTTTAGACCGAACAAGCTGCATACTGCTAATAACAGGAGAATTTTCTTTAATCCGCTCTTCTGAAAGTAAAGATCCTATCCAACGTATTAATTGTGGATTGATTTTTAGTTTTTGCACTTTTTTATATACATTAAGTAATTTGCGTTGATTACCCTCATCAGCATAAAGTTTAGCTAAATAATAGTAAACTTGAGGATATTTACTTTCACTTTTCATAAGTTTTACAAGAATATCCTCAGTTTCTTTCTCATTACCCCATTTATATAAATAAATAGCTTTTTTCAATAAATAATACTCTTCCTGTTCTTCATTCTTGATCTGGTCATTATCTTTTAAAGCATCTAAATAGCCTAAAGCTAATTCATATTGGCCGAGCTGCTCATATTTATTTAGTTCTTCAATGTGATTCCAGCCAAGAATGTTACCCCCATCTTTGTATTCTTTCATTGGGTTTGCAACTATTCTTATATTTTCACTAGGTTCAAAATTCTTATAATACCAAACCAGGTCCTCTCCTTCAAAACTATAATCAGCCGGAAAAACCCCCTCTAAATGGTAGGGTAAAATATCAATCATTTCAAGAACAATCTTCGCTTCCCCAATATTACCCTCCCAAGAAGCACCTGTCTTCAAAATATATCCGGTCTGTATTTCCCCTGTTGAATCCAGTGTATTTTTAACTCTATAAGTATTTTTTATAGATCTAATTTCATTCTTATCAAACTTAACAGGCCAAGTATACCAAAAAGAATAATTAAATTCATTATCTCCATCATTTAGAAATATGCCTTTTTCTTTTTTTACAGTCAGTTTTTGATTATCTAGAAAAACCTTAAAATCATAAAGAGCAGTATCAACCTTTCTTTCTGAGGTAGAAACATTCGATGCTTCTCCTGGAACTCCCATCAATATTTCTGCTTTCTCCCCTGTATTCTGGAAAACAAAATCAACTTCTACCTTTGATTCCATTTTGTCAACCTGAATTTTCACCAGCTCAGAAATCATTTTGATATCAGTATTAGCTATCGGCCTAACTCCTTCGCCCATTCGGCCTACCAAACTTATATCATCAGCCCTACTTATCTTGCTATTTAAGATGAAAAACATAACAATAATCAGAAAAAAAATAATAAAACTCCTCAATTTCTGTAAATAAGCCAAATCTTTTACCTCCTTATCTATCATCTTTACACCAACGAAAAAAGGGCCCCCGGTCTGTTGCCAGAAACCCTGCTTAAGTTGAATATTTAGAGACGAAGAAGTTCGAACAGTGTAATCTTATCATTTTTTCCAAATAAAGTCAACATATCGCCAGGGAATCACAGCTTCCTCATTAATCAAAAAGAAGCTATTAAAAAATCATAAGAAACAACACATCACCCAAGCCTCATCAAAACTATAAAGATATAAAAAATTAAAAACAAACTTATTTAAAAAGATTGCTAAATTATGATAATTCCAGACAAAAATATTTTAACTTAAAATTCAACCAGTGTAAAGGCTTCTTCGCACTTGCAGGATAAGGAATAGAAAGCTTTCAAATAATATAATTTAGGAGGTGAAAATATTGAAAGCACAAATTTCAGAAAAAATTAAGAAAATAGAAACTAAAAGTCATAAACAGTTAGAAGAAGTTAAGAAAAAAAATGAAGACCCAGAACAAAGAGCAACAAGGGAAGACTTCCCTGCAGATAATATTTATAATTGGACTAGCCTTAAAGACAAAGATTGGTAAAAAATTAAGGAGGACTTTTAAGTCCTCCTAATAATCTAAATTTATCCCACAACTTCTTCCGAGTCAATGTTCTCTACCAGATAATCGTTCATGGCCAAGCAATTACTTAATACTTGTTCCAAATTGAGCACATCTCTCATCTCAAAAAAACCAGCTTTGTTGCGAACAAAATAAGCAGCTTTTATTGCTCCTTCAGCAAATACTCTGCGGGAAAAACTTTCATGGATAATTTCAATTCTGTCATTCTCACCGGCTACAATCACCTTATGCAAACCAACAATTCCTCCGGCTCTAATAGCATGAACGTTGATATCTTTTTTCTGGTTATTCAATCTCGATAGTTTTGTAATTTCCCCTGCTAATTTTTTAGCTGTACCTGAAGGTTTATCAAGTTTATGTTTATGATGGTATTCTAATATTTCTACATCATAACTATCTAAAATTGAAGTAGCAAGGTTAGCTAACAACATAAGAACATTAACGCCCAAAGTAATATTAGGAGCAAGAACAATACCAACTTTATGTTCTCTGGCTAGATTAGCCAACTTATTCTGTTGGGATTGACTGAAACCGGTTGTTCCAATTATCATATTAACATTCATTTTAGCAAAAATCTCCGCATTGTGGAGAGCAGCCAATGGATTAGTAAAATCGATCACAACCTGAGGTTGATGTTTAATTATTTCGTGTTCCAAATTTTCAGGACAGTCCACAATTATCCCCGTATCCCTCACTCCACATACTTCACCTAAATCTTTTCCTCTTTTATCGCTATTAATGCTGCATAATGCCATAACCACTTTAATATCAGGTATTTCAAGAGCCAACTTAGCTATCTCTTTACCTGTCCTACCCAATCCCGCAATACACAATCTTAGCATGTACGCACCTCCTGAAACATTCTATAAACAACTTCATTATATTTTGTAAGTTGTCTGTTTGTCAACAAGTTTCGTTCGACTAAAAAATTAGCCTTTGTCGAAACATAAAAAGGTCTTTTTAGTTTAAAAAAGAAATATTAAAGTAAAAGAAAAAGATCAAAAAAAATAAGCTTAAGCATAAGAAACTATTTTATCTAAAATAATAAACTAGAAGAAAAGTAATCAGCACTAAAAAAATTAAACATAAAAGGAAGTTAATCAAAATGGAAAACTTAAATACCTTGTATTTAGTTACTGTCCCTCAGGGGCCAATAATAAAAATAGCCCAAGGCATCCAAACTTACTTAGCCGATATTTACAAAATTTATGATGGGAATAAACCTCCTCTCCACATGACTATTGAGGTCATCAAATATAAAAAGAAAGAAGCAATAAATCTTCTGTTAGCTGAGCTTAATGAAATCTGCAGCCAACATAGTAAATTTAAGGTTCTTGCTAAAGGATTCAGCTGTTTTAAATCCCCTTATAAATCCGTAAATATTCACATTGAACCCTCTAAAGAGTTATTGTCTTTATCCAATCAAATAAATAAAACCCTAAAAAGCAAAGGTTTTTTAGTTCGTAATTCCCCTGACGATTGGAAATTTCACATCACCTTGGTCAGTACAACCTTTGCTAATCGAGAATGGTCAGAGGAGGAATTCCAACAAGCTTATAATTTTTTAAAAAATTATGATTTGGAAGAAGAATTCGAAGTAGAAAGCTTGCAGCTATGGTATCCTTGGTATAAACCAAAATTAGAAATAGCAGCAGAATTTAAACTTAAATAAAAAACACCATTTAATTCTAAAAAAAGAATTAAATGGTGTTTAATCTCCTTATATAAATGGGTATCTTTTTAATAACACACATACCCCTTTAAATTTTAT
>DUMD01000134.1 GCA_012840065.1 Clostridia bacterium | reverse complement strand
TATTGCAATTTTTATTCCCCAATAAGAAAAAATGTTCAAAGTCTTTTCTAATAACTCAGTACCATAAAAATTAGAACGAACCGATAGGAAAATAGGTTTTTTCTCTTTGCTGATAAATTCAACCAATTTTTTTTGTATCTCATTTAAAAAAAGTAACCCTTTACTTTGGCTTAAATCATCCATATCAATTACAGGAAGATTTGTTCTTATTAAACTATTTATCGCTGGAAATGGGGAAACATAACTGTGAATTTCCAGATCTTCAATTAATAATTGAACCTTTCTTTCTCCATTCCAATTATTAATTGAAAGTCTAAAAACAACGGAAACCCGATCACCCTGTTTTATTATCTCTGCAAAACTTCCTTGTTTAAAAAATACTCCTTCTAAAAGCAAATTTCCATCCGAAAAAACCAACTTTAAATGGTCCTTATCTTTTCCCATTTGCATACACTTTTGAACAGATATATTTCTCAAGAGGAAAAGGGGAATAGGGTTTCCACACCCAAAAGGTGCTAATTTTTCTATTTTTTCAACAAGTTCAAAGCTTATGTCCCTACTATTTAATTCTAGGTCAATATCCAGCTCCGGTAGCATTGCTTCAGGTTCTAAGACCTGATCAGCATAATGATTAATTCTAATCCTAAATTCTTCAATCCTATCAATCTCAATTGTTAAACCAGCTGCAGCAGAATGACCGCCAAATTTCACAAGTAAGTCTTGACAATTTTTTAAAGCTTGATAAAGATTAAATTTGCTAATACTACGACCGGAACCCTTTCCTATTTCCCCTTCTAAAGCTATCATAATAACCGGTTTATAATATTTCTCCATTAACCTGGAAGCAACTATCCCGATAACTCCCGGATTCCAGTTGCTGCTCGCTATCACAAGAACCTTATCTTTATCCCAATTATACCTAATTATTTGCTCTTCAGCCTCTGCAAGAATATCGTTTTCTATTTTTTGCCTAATTCTATTTGCTTCATTTAATTTTTCCGCTAAATTGGCTGCAGTTTGTTCATCCTTTTCCAGCAAAAGTTTCACTGCCCAGTTTGCATGATCCAATCTTCCGATGGCATTCATTCTGGGAGCTAGAATATATGCCAAAACATAACAATCAATTTTATCTCCTTGATAACCTGCACATTCCAATAATTTCTTCAAGCCAAGATTTGAAACCTGTTCATTCATTAATTCCAATCCGTATTTGACAAAAATTCTATTTTCATCAATAAGAGGAACAACATCAGCCACTGTTCCTAAAGCAACTAAACAAAGCAAATCACATAGAAAATGCTCAGATTTTCCAGTGAAATGCCAAAGAGCCTGTGCTAACTTAAAAGCTACTCCTACTCCCGCCAGGTATTTAAACGGATAATTGCAGTCTATTCTTTTGGGATTAATAACAGCAACAGCATCAGGAACAGTATATTCTGCTTCATGATGGTCTGTAATAACAAGATCAAGACCTAGTTCGGATGCAAAACTAGCTTCATTAACGGCTGATATACCGCAATCAACCGTAATTATCAGCTCAAATCCAGATTGGGCTGCCCACAACAATGCATCTTTATTTAAACCATATCCTTCCTTATGCCGATCAGGTATGTAATACTCAGCTATTCCACCCAGCTCTTCAATTACTTTAAGCAAAATAACCGTACTAGTTATACCATCTACATCATAGTCACCGTACACCAGAATTTTTTGTTTTTGTTTAATAGCATTCTTTATTCTGTTTACTGCTTTATCCATATCCAGCAATTTATAAGGATCATGTAAATCAAAAAGAGAAGTATCTAAAAATTTTTTTCTGGCCGAAAAATCGATTATCCCTCTATTAATTAATAGCTGATTAAGTAAAGGATCATATTGTTTTATCTTTTCAATTTGGATGTTATTGGGTTTAATTTTCCATAATTTGTTTCGAACGGACATCTTTAATCTCCTTAAACATCTTATAAAAGGTTTTGTTTACTATTATAATTGAAATACTAATAAAAGTGCAATTATTTGCTATCACTAACTAACAAGCACGACTTTTTAACCAAAGCCGTGCTCAACTAACCTTCATTAGACCCCACAACTAAGTGTTTTTCCCCTTCCAAAACTACATTCTTTAGAATCTAAACTGCAACCCCATAAATCTTTTTAGCTAACACCATCAACAGGCTGGCTAAGCCTGGATTTTAAATCGTTAATCTCTGTTAGTAAATCTAATTTTTCTGCTTCCAAACCAGTGATGTTTTTTTCTAAACTAGAAATTTCTTCCTGAAGCTGCTGAATTTTTTCTTCTAATTTCTTTATTTGAGATTGCTGATCCAAAATTTTCTTCCTGCTACCTATCTGTTTGATAAGACTAAAAATCCAAATGCACAAGGCTCCTAAAGCAATAGAACCTAGAATAACTATTACCATTCTAATTTCAAACTGCCAAGCAAATAAATTAATAAAAACAGGAGCAGAATTTTGCAAAGCAAAGATTGCACCAAATAAAGCAATTAAAAGAAAGATAATTATTTTCAATTGCAAGCCAAACAGCCCCTTTCCCAAATATATAAAAGGGATTCGCTATTTATCCAGCGAATCCCTTCATCTAAACACTTTCTATTTTTATCTTTCCCGTTTAAAAATAGCAGTTAATACCTTTTGATCAATTTCGTCAACAAGATAAAGAATTCCTCTCGCTTCCTCAGCAAGTTTTTGCAAAAATTCTTTATCTGCTTGCAAGCCTATACAGCAAAATTTTATTTTAGATTTTGCAATTTTTTGGACCACCTTAATAGCATCTTTGTCAGGCAAATCAGTCCACTTCCCTATTGTTGGCTGGCCATCGGTAATTAAAAGCAATACCGGATTATTTAAGCGGGAACTTTGACAAAGTTTTAACCCCTCTTCTAATCCAGCTGCTAAAGGAGTAAGACCTTTAGGGCGAATTTGGGTTAAAAACCTCTTAATAGTTAAGACATTTTTTGTAAAAACTAATTTGGCGGTTACTCGGTTTTCTTGAAACACAACTATACCGATTCTATTCTTATTATTGACTGATAGATAACGGATAAAACTTTTAGCAGCCCTAATTGGTTTACCTGACATGCTGATACTTGCATCCAATATAATGCACACATCTATAGGATAGGTCTTTTCTCTATTGTAGACCATAATATCCCGTCGTTTTAATGTTCGACTACCATTCAATTTATAGTTTTTAACCATGTTTTTTACTGTTTCTACAGAAGATAAATCTTCTATCCAACCAAGGGCATCGGCACTTGTAACACTTTTTCTATTTCGCCTGCCTTTATTCTTTTTACTAGTTTTTAAGGAATAATTCTTTCGACAAAGTTTCAATCCGCTCTTAGTAGATTGCAAAGTCAGCTTATTAAAATCCAGTTCTAGTTCACTTTTAAATCGACAGAACCAGCCCAAAAACGATTTTCCTTCCCCTGTGAGTTCATAAATACCTCTATATTTTTGAATAAGATTAAGTTTTATCATCGTTTTTATTACTTTCTCACCATTAAAAAATTGTTTATCGGCCCAACTTTCTGCCAAATAACTTCCCACCGGTCTTAAAAAATAATTAATAATCTGCTCAACTTCTTGATAGTCTCCCAATTCTTCCACTAAATTAATCAGCTTCCCGTAATTTTTTTGAATTCCGTAATCAGCATATTGGCGATAATTTTCTATCCCTTTAGACAAACAAGAATCCGTAGAAACAACCTGCCCTGCAGGAAGACTGGCTTTATTTATTTGACTTGTTCGATGTTTTATAAATTCAATTTTTTTTAAACCACATCCCTGACTAATAATCCCTTTTTCTATTCCGTCAACAATATGAAACAGTAAAAAATAAAAATTAGGTTCTAATTTTATCGCTAAATGAACATGATTTAAATGTGATTTTTTTAATTCAGTTGTCTTTCCATAATTAAGTAAGCCATTTAATTTTCCTCCACCTTTAGCAGTTTGAAGATCCATATATTCAAACTGCCAGAACAAGTCCTGCGTATTTAACCATCCATTATAATTTTCCAAACTAATCTTTATATGGTCAGCAATTATTTTAGGTTCCAGTTCAGCAATATCATGGAATAAATCTAAGTGTACTACTTTTCCTTCCTCGGGAATCCCATAAAACGTTTTTCCTGCGTCTGCTTGGCATAAAACAAAAACGGTTCCAGGTTTACCAGGTACAGTGCCGTGAACTTTTGTGCTAACAATTGCAGATTCTCCAATACGTACAGCTTTACCTAAAGAAAAATGTTTTTTTATTGTGTTTGTATAATTAATTAACAACTCAGGATTTTTTAGCCATACCGTCATATCCGTTATACCCCGTTATGTTTAATCTTATTTTTTGCTTCCGCCTCCAATTCCTCAGCAGTAGAAACTAGCTTTCCTTCAAGACTAGCTAAAGGAAGAGCGTTGGCTGGAAATTCTTCCAAATCTATTTGCAAGGGATTAATAAAATTCATTTTCGAATCTAATTCGCCACAATTAGAACTAGTTTTTGCAGCCGGATTAGGCGCAGTCTGCTCTGATATTCTTGAATTTTTAAACAATACTTTCCGAAACCAGTTGATAACAGTTGCTAAAAAAACAGATTTATCTAACCAGCCCCAGGAAATTTTATAATGTTTATTTTTTTGGTCCTTTTTTGTTTTTAAAGAATTAACCTTATCTCTAAGTGAATTCTCTTTATCTTCTTCCTGCCCATACTCTTCCAACTGGTTGAAATCATTAATAATTTTTCCTAGAGTTAATGGATCAACCCGATGTCTTAGCGACCAGGGAAGTACAGTTTTTAAATCATCATAATCTGCCGCTGGTTTTAATTTTAAAGCGGCTATTATTTGTCCACCAATTTGAATGGCTTCTAAAGCCCTCATACTCTCTAAGTCATAATCAAGGTATAGTTTTGCCAGCTTTTTCTGCATTTCTAATCCAAACTCCACTTGACTAAACTGTTGACATTGTTTTTCAAGCTGTTCAAGATATTCTTTGTTTAATTCCTGGTGGTCAAATCCATTATCACTTTTCGATACCTTGTTCCACTTGTTTTTATTAAGCATTTCCAAAATTACTGAAATCTCTTTAGGTCTCCCCATTTGAATGGTATAATCAAAACGATCAGCCAACTGCCGTCGAATCTCTTCTAAAGGCCCAGGGTCTTCATCCGGGTTTGAAGCTGCCCAGACAGAAACTGATACAGGCATACTAATCGTAGGTAAACCAGATTCTTCAATTTGAATCCTACCTGGTTTTGTCCCCATGACATCCAGCAACACATCTACCAATTCAGGTGAAGTATCTGCCAAACGGTTTATTTCATCTACAAAGATTATACCCCGATGGGCCCGAGGAATTATTCCAGGCAATAATGCAGCTTCAGGCTTATCTACCTGAGTTAGTTTTCCTAAATCAATACTTCCTGCAACCGTTCCAATTTTAGCGGAATGGGATATTTCCAAAAACGGCATAGGAATTTTTTCTGTACCTATTTCTGTTATTTCTTCTCGGGAAAGATTAATATGATTGGGACAATGAGGCCTTTGCGGATCGCAATTATAAATACATCCTTTTATCCGTTCTATATAAGGAAGTTTTTGTTTTGCACTTCTTATTATTGTTGTTTTTCCAGTACCTCTCAAACCTTCAACATGGAAATGAATAGGATAATTATTGTAGTTGGAAACAATTGCCATTTGAATTACCTGAAATAAATCATAATTTCCCTGGTGTTTCACAAGTTGATCAAAATTTATCATCTAAATCCTCCAATTATTCCGATTTATAATTTTATTTATTAGCCTTCATAATTTTAAAATTTAACATTTTTTTTATTTTTGGCATTTCATATCCATTTCATGCTTTTTTAAGATTGTAGATTTATGGTAAAAAAAGCGGAAGCATAAGCTTCCGCTACTTAAAACTATTAAAAAATTAACCCTGCAAACCAAATTTTTCTCAACTATTCAGATAAAAATTGTCCAATCTTATAAAAGCTGGCTGCCATTTATGATTAAACCAAATTTACAGTTAAGAAAATGTGCTGCCTTACGGCACATGATCATCCTGGTTAAAAATATTTCAAAATAATCCATAACCGGGACAATCTCTTTATTTATTGTCAACTCTAAATCAATTGTTTTATTTTCCGGGTTAACTCTGACAAAAGAATGTTCTACCGCATAATTGACCCGATCATGAATATCAAAAGTGGCAAAGTCAGTATTGCGCACACGAGTTCTATGTACATCAGATTTATCCGCTATAATCAAAGCTGCAGCCACCGGGCTAACAGCACTTCCGTATTCCTCTTCATGATTGCCTATTGCCCCGATCACT
>DUMD01000133.1 GCA_012840065.1 Clostridia bacterium | reverse complement strand
CCTATTTTAGCCAAGCTTTGAGCTTGAGCTATTATCCTATAATTCTTTCGCAATTCTTGTTCTAACATTTTATTTTCTGTTATATCCTGTAAATAACCAAAAATAGCAACAACTTGTCCATCTTTATCGAATAGCGGATCTCCCTTTCCTAGTACATATTTTTCTGTTCCGTCCTTTTGAAAAATACGATATTCTATTTGCGAAGATTCTCCAGATAAAAGCTGTGTGAATACAGCTTGAACTTTACTTTGATCCTCAGGATGAATTAATTTGAGAATGTTTTTAAAATCATTTTGGAATTCTGAAAGTCCAATCCCATGTATTTTATACATTTCTTCTGACCAATAAAGCTTGTTTTTTAAAACATCATATTTCCAGCTGCCTATTCCAGCCAGTCTTTGAGCCTGGTTTAAATTATCACCTAATTCTTTAAGGTTATTTTCTATTAGTTTTTGTTTTGTAATATCTTGGTATTATACCAATCGTCTTAATAGGATTATTATCTTCCCCATATAGTACTTTTGTTTTTTCATAGACATATTTAACTTTTCCATCTGGCGTTATAATTCGGTAATCCACAGCATATTCCTTACCCTTTATTGCTTCTTGCGTTACTTTCTTTACTCTTTCCAAATCATCAGGATGAACATAAGGAAGAAAATTTTGCAATTTGCCATCTAAATCCTGAGGACAACACCCCAAAATATGATAAACTTCTTCCGTCCAAAAAGTTTCCCCTGTTTTGATGTCATAAGTCCAGCTTCCAATCCGAGCAAGCTGTTGCCCATAAATAAGATTTTCTTTCAATATATTGAAACTTTCTTCTAATTCACTATTTTCCTTTACTCTTTTGAAAAGATCTTTTGTTTCAAAAAGCATGTTCCCACCCCCATTTTCTCCTCTTATAGATAGATATACCCAAATTTAATTCCAGCAAATCCCAGCTCTTCGTTTTATACACAATCCTGATTTAATGTCTAAACAAAAGAACTAGCGAAAAAATTTACATGCATAAAGCATTATCTTTCTAAAAATAATAAAACCGATCATTGCTTCTTTTATTTGTATAAATACTTGTATAAAAAGGAGGGATTAGGAAATTGTTAAAAATGAATTCCAACAACAAATATGCAGCTAATGGGGTTTTCATTACCCCTGCTCTACCAGCCTCAGGTGAAAAGGTCAAATTAGTATATGACGGTTTGCTTGCCAAATGTGGTGCAACTGAAGTATACGCCCATGTAGGATTCGGGAATAACTGGGAAAATACAAATGATTATAAAATGAACAAAACAAGCAATGGTTTTGAAGCAACAATTCCTATCCATACTTCCAAACCTCTCAATATCTGCTTCAGAGATAGTGCCTATAACTGGGATAATAACTCAGGGAGAAATTACAGTTTTAATACTATCTAATTCAGCATTTTCATTTTAAATTACATTCAATTAAAAATGAAAATGCACTTTCAATGTTACACTAAATAGACTAACATTGAAAGTGCATTTCACCACCAGATTAATTTTTTAACACTATAAAAAACTTTTCTCTTTCAAATTAATCATCTAAGAACCATCATATTAGTAGTTGCCGTAGCAACAAATTTTCCCCTTTTATCGCAAGCTTCTAAAGCATTATCAAAGGCAGCTGAAATAAAACCCCCCTGCATTATCTTTCTATCATTAAGATAACTATGCAAAACCGGACAGAAATAAGTTAAACTCTCACCAGGGGTATAATTAATAAATTTGGGCTTTATTAATTTTAAACAACCTATCTCCTCATTTCCAATTTTACCTTCTACCAATTGAGCCGCCAAAACATACTCTCGTTCCTGGCTAATTCTTGTCATGAAGCTCAACTCCTCATCCAAAAAACATTCCTACATTATCTAATTCTTTTTTATCACAGACTTATTAACTTTTATAAATTAACTGGATAATAGACGATACCAGCTGCCACTCAACTAATTAAAATGCAAAATTTCCATTTCTAAAAACAGGAATTTCTTTTCCTGCCGAAGTAATTCCCATAATCTCAAGATCTCGGGTTCCTATCATAAAATCCTCGTGAATAAGAGAATCATTAACTCCTAATTTTTTTAACTCCTCTCTATCCATATTTTCTCCATTTTCTATGCATACAGGATAAGCCTTTCCCAGTGCAAAATGACAGGAAGCATTTTCATCAAAAAGAGTATTAAAAAAGAGAATACCTAAATTAGCAATAGGTGAATCATAAGGAACTAAAGCCACTTCTCCCAAATAACAGGATCCCTCATCGGTCTCCAGCAGATTTTTTAAAACCTCATAACCTTTCTCTGCCCCAAAATCTATAACCTTACCATCTTTAAAAGAAAGCCTAAATCCTTCAATTAAATTTCCGTTATAGTTTAAAGGCATTGAACTTACTACAGTACCATTGACACCTGTTTTTTTAGGTAAAGTAAATACTTCTTCCGTAGGCAGATTAGCAACAAACTCCAGTCCTTCCGGAGTATGTTCGGAACCACCAAGCCATAAGTGATTTTCCGGAAGTTCAACCCATAGATCCGTCCCTAAAGAATTTTTATAATGTAGATATCTAAATTTATATGAATTCAAAAAGTCCACCCTTTTTTTAAGATCATTCTTGTGTTTCTCCCAAGCTGCAATAGGATCATCGTTATCTACCCTTACAGCCTTAAT
This sequence comes from Clostridia bacterium, assembly GCA_012840065.1. Lineage (GTDB taxonomy): Bacteria > Bacillota > DUMD01 > DUMD01 > DUMD01 > DUMD01. The sequence goes on along the minus strand of DUMD01000133.1, from coordinate 7,195 downwards.
AATGGCTTTCCACAATTTAGCTTCCGCTTCTTCCTCCGTCAGATTAGGAAACACTTTGCGGGACCAGGCTTTAGTTGGAATTGAAGCAATACACCAGGTATTCTTGTTGCTCATCAATCTCTCCCTATACTCTCTTAAAGCAGTATTACTAGCTCTTTCAGCTTTAAAGATTCTCTGCGGATTTACATCTTTCATTAGCTCAGGATCGGTTGCATAAATACTTAAAAAAGCAGCTCCCTGCCGGACATAAGACAGATAAAACTCTTTCTGCCAATCGGGAAAATGTTCAAAGACTTCTTCCGGAGCATTAAGATATCTAATTTTCGAAAATAATTCATCTTTCCAATTCATCACTACATCCTGTGCCCCTTCCCGAAAAGCAATCTCTGCTACCATTCTAGCAAATGGGGCGCATTCTATTGGAGATTGGATAACAAGAATCTGACCCTGTTGAAGATTAAGCCCTGTTCTTACCAAGAGCAAGGCATATTTTTTAAGTAAGATATCATTCATAACCAAAACTCCTTTCCAGTGTACATTTCAGTTTTTCTCTGCTTGTCCCAATTTTATCCGCTAATAAATAAAAATATCCGGTAAAAACAAAATAAACCCCGTTTTTATTAAAAATCTTCTGGCTCCCACATTTAACCTAAATCCCCAGAAAAATGTTTTTATATTTGGAAATTATACCATAAAAAAACAAAAGTTGGTAGAAATCTTCTTAAACAGTATAATAAGCAACTCTGTAGTTTAATATGCACGCAAAATAATAGGAGGTATCCCTTGTGTTAATTTCAAGGAATATCTCCTACCAACAAGATTTTTAATTTTTATTTCCAAAGTTTTAATGATAAGGATAGGGGCTGGTTGCAGGTTTCTCCAGGAAGCACTTTTACATTTCGGATTAAACAAGACAAATCTTCTCTTTTGGCTTTAATCGTATAAAACCCTGGAGGTAAATCTTCTAAAGTATAATTACCATGCTGGTCTGATGAGGTCTTACAAACAGGATATTCTGTCCCAGAACCAAAATACAGTAATATATCAGCAGAAGGTAGTAATTCCCCATTAAGTTCAGAATAAACACTACCAACTATCCTTCCGCAATAATTTTCAATTTTATTATTTATAGTTAAATCAATATTTTGCACATTAACTTGACAGGGCTTAACATCGACTTCTTGTGTTTGGTCCAAATCCTGAGCATTATGTTGTAAACTCTGCTGATGTTGGAGTTTATTATTTATTCCTTTTTCCACTAAATCTTTTCGGCTAATAATATCTCCTTTTTCGATTAATTCTGCTTTTTCCCAGATTTCGTCATTCATAATATCATCCGCCCTTTAACAAGATTATGTAAAGATAGTGGGAAATAGCCCACTATCTAGATAAGTTAAACAATATCTATTAAAATGGAGCTTTATTCTTTGCTTCGTTTTTGGCTTTAGCACTGGAAAAAGAACTGGATTCTGCTTCAGCTTCTGCTTCACTTTCAGTTTTTTGCCCTTGATACTGTCTTACATTTACTTTTTGATCAAACCAATTATAATTATTTTGCTTATTATATTGTTTCTGATGGCTAAATTGAGTGTCTTTTTCAAATTCTTTTTCAAATTCAAAATCCTTTTCTATTTCTGCCTCTATATTTTTATTTACATTTACATCGTCAACAAGACTCAATATAAATACCTCCTATCATCTAAACTTTCGGTTAATATTTTTTAATATCTTTTTTCTTTCTCTACTTTTGCCTGAGCAGCTGCATAAGAATCAGTTTCTTCCTTAACTTCTGCTTCACTTTCTGTCTTCTGCCCTTGACCTTGTTTTACAACAACATGCTGGATAAAGGGATTATTGTTTACTTGCTTATTGGTTTGGATTTGAGCATTTTTTCGAAATTCTTTTTCGATATCCTTTTTAATTTCATACTCAATTTCTTTTTCCTCAATTACGTTTGTATCATAATTTTCTTCTGAATAACGCACTTTAAAAAACCCTCCTCAATTTTTATCGCCTAAAAATAAACAAAATTAAAAGTAATTTTTGTAAGCTTTGCTTCCCCCTTTCTCTAATATATAATATCCAGTACTAGAGATATCTGTGAAAGAATTATTGCAATATTTAAGCACAAATGATAAGTAAATCCATTATTTAAAGTTTTATCCTTTAATAACAGCAATTTACTCAAAAATTAGATTCCTAACCCAGCAAATTTCAAACATGATTAGATGATTATTTAGTAGCACAACACCAAGAACAAAAATTAATAAAAAATCCCGCACTTACCTGCAGGATACGTATTCAAGTGGTGTTGGGGGCCGGAGTCGACCTGTAATCATAAAATTGTCTAACAAATTTCGCAATAGGTAAAACATTAAGACAACTAAAAATTTTATAGTAGATCAAAAGCAAGCCATAGAAGATCTTTCTCCATAGCTTGCTTTATGCATTTTTCATTCCTCATAGATAAGATTAAAACTTTTAAAAAAATGAGGTTTTATATAATTAAAGCTACGTTTCAATTCCTTATATAGGTAAGATCAAAACTATTATCCCATGTTTAAATTAGATTTTCCTTTCAGAATAAATAATTTTTACAATACAAAAGATCCCCGAGCTAAGGCTCAAGGGGATCTTCTCATTCCACCCCTTTAAAATTATTTAAGCACATAAAATGTAGCAATAAATATTTAAACACATATTATAAATATTGAAGTTACTAAAAATAACAACTAACCACAAGGGGGTAAAATAGTGTCTGAAAGAGGAGCATTCGGTGGTTTGTTTAATAATAACGGTTTCTTCTTAGTTCTAATCTTAATTATAATTGTTGCCTGTCTCAATCCTTGCGGGTGCAGCAACAGATATTATTAAATATTTAATCTGTTTTGTAGTATAACTTATAAAATGGATTATAACCCTGGGCCTAACCCCAGGGTTTCTTATTGAGGCACATAAACCACTACCTTACCTCTTTTTCGTTGATTTTGGAGCAAAATAAAGTGGTAGTTTAGCTTGCGTTTTATTTTTCTTCTATTCTTTTCTGTTTTTCTGCTCTCGGATCTGCAACAATCTTATACCTGCCCATAGCATCCATGGCTACTAAAATAGCATTGATAATCGTCAGTACTATTCCCTGAATTCCAGATCCAGTTCAAACAAGTATAAATATAAGGATTAAAGCCAAAATAAAAACATAAAGCCTAACGTTTTTGCAGGGCGAAGTAAGCCAGATTGAATTCTGGGGCGCCCTGTTTTATGCACTTTTTACTTCTTCCACAAGATCATTTATGTCTTCACCTAACCCTGACAACTAAGTAACTTCTTGTGAAAGCCTTGCAAATCCACCGACAGTAAGCATTGTACTTAAAAGTTCTATCTCACCAGGCATTTCGTAAGCTTTTTGCAACTCTGCTACTGAATTTTAAAAATGCTTTTAATGAATTCATATTATCCCTCCCCTTTTCTATTTTCGAAATAAAAAAGTACCTTTACGGATAGTTAAGCTTAAATTTATCTTTAAGCAAAACATCATTGATATACTGACATTATTAAGTCTTCATTATTTATTGAATTATAATAAAGTTTAGTAACTCACAAAAATATCTTAGAGCATCTAGTAATAAAGTGCATGATTTATTTTTAGCTTGAATAACAACTATGTTCTTCAACAATATATCTATATATCTCAAAGATAAAGAAAGCACCCTTTCGGATGCCCTTAAATAAATATAATTATCTTAAAACATATTCAGCTAATATTGCTTGCACTTCATATATATTTAAACTTCTATTAAATTGCTTTTCTATTGGTTCTGATCTTCCAGATATCCAGATCTTAAGTTCTGCATCTAAATCTAAGTGTCCTGCTGTCTCAATACTAAAATGAGTTATGTTTTTGTACGGTATTGAATGGTACTCGATCTTTTTGCCCGTAACTCCTTGTTTGTCTATCAATATTAATCTTTTGTTTGTAAAGATAAACATATCTCTTATAAGCTTATATGCTCTTTCTATTTTTTCTCCATCTGCCAATATATTCGTATATTCTTTTTGCACTTCCCCTATGTTTACCTCTGAAGCATTACCCATTAAACCATCTAAAAAACCCATAACAATCCTCCTTTTTTAGTAAATTACTATCACATACATTATTATTCGGCAAAAGAAGGAATTTTCATGCAAAAAGTAAAGAGTCCGAAGGCCTAAATGAATTATATATGAATTATATAAAAGTAAAAAGATGTCAAATAAAAAAGTGACACATTTTTTAAGACGTGTTGCAAATATAATTGTCAGGATGGAAAAGTAAAAGAAATCTTATTCGTTAAGAAAAGTAATTAAAATACTCGAACAAAAACGGACAGTACTTAAAAGAATAGTCGGAGACCATTACCAATATATAGACGGTCATAAGCTGACAACAATCAGACATCCGGTAAAAAATTTGGGAATAAAAAACAAAAAAAGCATCAAAGAACAAACAGGAATTAAATTCAACTAATTCCTGTTTTCCTCTAAAAACCTAAAAGGAGGATATCGTCTTAAATGAAACTAATTTATCCAAGCTTGCTTTTATCCTTGTAAAGAAGGTGGATATACTGTCATCGTCCCGGATTTACCTGGATGCGTTACTAAAGAAAATACTTTGGCTGAAGCTATAGATATGGCAGTTGATGCAGCTTCCAGATGGTTGTTAGATGCAGTAGAAAATAATGAACAAATCCTCCACCTTCAGATATTAAAAACGTCATTACAGATAAATATGAAAATGGCTTTGTAAGCCTTATTAGCATTGATTTAGATGAATAGTCAAAAAAATACGGCAACAAATCAGTTAAAAAACTCTTACCATTCCACAATGGTTAAATATGCTGGCTGAACGTGAAGCATAAATTTTTCCAATGTGCTGCACTCAGCTCTAAGAAAACAACTTGGCATGTCTGACTGATAGAAGGAAAGATTAATTTTTCCCCTTTTTTATTGCAAAACAAAAGCCGCCCTTCCGGACGGCTCTGCTTCTAAAATACACTTTTCCTACTATCATATTATCATGAATAAACCGAGCATATCGAACAAATTTAGGCACCTTTTAAAAACCTATCATAGATCATCCCGATACTGTCTGCCGTATTGTTCCCACCAGTTTGTACAGCTACTTGTTCCCAAGTTAGCGCATCTAAATATCTTAAAGAAGAAAGCACTAATATAAACTTGGCTACAAATCTGTTAATAAAATCTATCACAGAAAAAAATGAAGCTATAAAGAACATTATAAATGCATTCAGCAAGACAAAGAATCAAAGGTTATTCCTCTTCTACTTAATTAGTTAGAAAAACTGCAAAAAGAAAAACAGATCTTAGAAAATAAATTAGAAAATATGTTTATTTTCGGCATGATCCAACAGGTACCAATATGAAACGTTTAAGATTAGTTAGAAAAACGAGACAATAAAAAATAAAGAAGTAGATGAATCCTCTCCATCTACTTCTTTATGTAAAAAGTTTGAAAACTTTATGATTTCAGGTGGTGCCGGGGACCGGAATCGAACCGGTACGAGCTTTTTGAGCTCACCGGATTTTAAGTCCGATGCGTCTGCCAGTTCCGCCACCCCGGCACGTTTTTTTATTTTCAGCCTTTAGGCCAAAATCCCTACTAATAATAATACATCATTCGTTTAACTTCAAGTTTTTTTATCTTGATAAAAAAATTAAATAATGGAGGCGACACCCGGATTTGAACCGGGGAATCAGGGATTTGCAGTCCCGTGCCTTACCGCTTGGCTATGTCGCCTTAGAAAATTCACCATCAGAATAATCTTGCGGTAACGGAATATATAATAACAAAATTATCTGTTTTAGTCAAGATAAATCTTATAAATATTTTTATGAAAAAAGCTTTTTATTTCCTACTTCTAATAATCCACTTATCCTCCAATTGTGTCTTTTATAACAGAAAAATTTAGAAGGTTTAAAGAAAAATTTGTAGAATTATGTAAATATTTCAAGAATCACTGATCAAAGGAGTGAAGCATCTATGAAAATAGCAATAGTCGGTGCGGGTCAGGGTGGTAGTTTAATCCTCAAATCTTTACAAGGTTTAGAAGAAGCTAATATTGTTGCTATATGTGACCTAGATCCTAATGCCCCGGGAATGATTTTAGCCAGAAAATTAGGTATAAGAACAACTAATAATTTGGATGAAATCCTTAAACTCCCCAACTTAGACATTATTATAGAAGTAACAGGTAGCAAAAAGGTTCAAGAAATAATTTACAATAATAAAGCAAGTTCAACAACTGTATTAGAAGCGCAGGCTGCAAAACTAATGATGAACATTATTCAAAGCAGAGAAAAAATGCTGTCTCAATTGCAATACTCGGAGCAATTAGCTTCTATGGCTCATGTTTTAAATAATGAAGTTGCTCAGATCGTAAAAGCAATAAACAAAGTTGCTGCTGGAGCTGAAGAATTAGCAATTCAAGGAACACAGCTCACAGAAAGTGCTAATAAAGCCCGTACATATTTACAGGAAACAGATGAGGTCCTTTCTTTTATAAAAAATGTTGCCAGTCAGACCCAATTGTTAGGTTTAAATGCAGCGATTGAAGCAGCACGAGTTGGAGAGCACGGTAGAGGCTTTGCTGTAGTTGCAGAAGAAATCAGAAAGTTAGCTGAAAACAGCGGTGCTTCTGTCAACCAAATTGCCAATACAATTAAAAGTATAGAACAGTCAATGGAACAAATTATTCAAGGAGTTCACACAACAAGTTCTACCAGTCAACAGCAAGCAGCCGTTACTCAAGAGGTAGTATCTATTATTTATAAGTTAGAAGACATGGCTGTTAAATTAAACGAAATAGCCCAAAAGGTTTCAGCATAATTTTAAGTAAGGCATAATCGGTACTAATTCACCACCGGTTATGCCTTTTAAAAATAAAAAAAACGCTTAAAAAGCGTTCATTTATCAAATATGGAGCGGAAGACGGGATTTGAACCCGCGGCCCTCGCCTTGGCAAGGCGATGCTCTACCACTGAGCTACTTCCGCATTTAATGGTGCCGAGAGCCGGAATCGAACCAGCGACACGAGGATTTTCAGTCCTCTGCTCTACCGACTGAGCTATCTCGGCATTCAATATGGCGACCCGGAAGGGACTCGAACCCTCGGCCTCCTGCGTGACAGGCAGGCGCTCT